>NZ_JBHFHM010000005.1:0-252853 GCF_041927815.1 Paracoccus zhouxuedongae | reverse complement strand
ACGCGGGGATGAACCGCTGCGCCCCGAACTCGCCCCCGAGGCTGACGGCTGTTCCCCGCACACGCGGGGATGAACCGCTGCGCCCCGAACTCGCCCCCGAGGCTGACGGCTGTTCCCCGCACACGCGGGGATGAACCGTCGCCGCGCCGGGCGGCGGGCTGTAATCAATCCTGTTCCCCGCACACGCGGGGATGAACCGGAACGACCCATGGCTAAGATGAAAGCAACCGGCTGTTCCCCGCACACGCGGGGATGAACCGTGACCAATTACGACGGTAATATCGAGATCGCCCTGTTCCCCGCACACGCGGGGATGAACCGGATGGTTGTGGGCCAGGATCATGGCGCTGGCACTGTTCCCCGCACACGCGGGGATGAACCCCGGCCAGGGAAATGCCGGTCAGCTCGCCCGCCCTGTTCCCCGCACACGCGGGGATGAACCGGGTCGGCCTTGCCTGATCTGGTCGATAGCAACCTGTTCCCCGCACACGCGGGGATGAACCGTCCTTGTCCCACTGCTGGGACAGGTCCGTGAACTGTTCCCCGCACACGCGGGGATGAACCGCGCCAGCACACGCGCCCGCACGGCCGCCGTCTCTGTTCCCCGCACACGCGGGGATGAACCGGGGTATAGGATAACAGGCCTACGGTCAACTTACTGTTCCCCGCACACGCGGGGATGAACCGTTTTGTGTGGGCATAACGCACGAAACGGGTAGCTGTTCCCCGCACACGCGGGGATGAACCGGCGTGGATTTCATCGCGAGTCGGCAGCACCCGCTGTTCCCCGCACACGCGGGGATGAACCGCGGCGGGTTGTTGTGACCGATCACCGCGTTCACTGTTCCCCGCACACGCGGGGATGAACCGAGGCGCAGTCCGTTCCTGGCATCGATCTGGGCCTGTTCCCCGCACACGCGGGGATGAACCGAACCGCTTCAGCCAGGACAAGGTGTTCGTGTCCTGTTCCCCGCACACGCGGGGATGAACCGGCTGAATAGCCGTCCGGTTGCTGATCCTAGCACTGTTCCCCGCACACGCGGGGATGAACCGAAGCCCCCGCAGCCGGACAGCTATGTGCCGCGCTGTTCCCCGCACACGCGGGGATGAACCGGATTTATACGGGGGTTTCTTTCCATCGCGAGGCTGTTCCCCGCACACGCGGGGATGAACCGCGCAATGTTTGCGCTTTGATTTTCTCGTTGTACTGTTCCCCACGCACGCGGGGATGAACCGCTGCCGCGAAATCAGGCCCGGTGCAGATCGGCCTGTTCCCCACGCACGCGGGGATGAACCGCCGGGATTGGGCCGGTTCGGTGGCGGGGCAACCTGTTCCCCACGCACGCGGGGATGAACCGGTCGCGTCGTCGGTCGCGTTGAAGGTCGCGTCCTGTTCCCCACGCACGCGGGGATGAACCGCTGGCCTGGAATGAGGCGTAGAACTGATCACCCTGTTCCCCACGCACGCGGGGATGAACCGCTGCGCCTGCTGCCCAACGGCGCGCCCGACCGCTGTTCCCCACGCACGCGGGGATGAACCGTGCTAACCAGCGCCCGAGCGCGTCTGTCGGGCCTGTTCCCCACGCACGCGGGGATGAACCGACCCGCATCCCGATCCTGATCGGCATGGGGGCCTGTTCCCCACGCACGCGGGGATGAACCGGCTGACATGAAATGACAAACAATGTTCGTGGGCTGTTCCCCACGCACGCGGGGATGAACCTCCACCGACCGGCGCGAATCCGGGGCTAACCACCTGTTCCCCACGCACGCGGGGATGAACCGTTGATCCAGACTTGCCCCGCCTCCAGGCTGGCCTGTTCCCCACGCACGCGGGGATGAACCGGACGACCAGATCGACGGCGCATGGACCAAGGACTGTTCCCCACGCACGCGGGGATGAACCGTGGCAAGCATGGGTGGCTGGGCCAACGCCATCCTGTTCCCCACGCACGCGGGGATGAACCGTATCATGCTCTCGCTCAACAGGGTGCGCTGTCCTGTTCCCCACGCACGCGGGGATGAACCGAATGCGTCGCGGGTCAGGGTGTAAATGGCTTCCTGTTCCCCACGCACGCGGGGATGAACCGCTCGATTGGCAGGCCACTTGGCGGAATTGGGTCTGTTCCCCACGCACGCGGGGATGAACCGGGGGCGACAGCATGAACCACAAACCCGCGTTCCTGTTCCCCGCACACGCGGGGATGAACCGTCGTCCATGATCCAGTCCTCTTTGAGCCACCACTGTTCCCCACATACGCGGGGATGAACCGGCGGATGATCGCGTTTATTTAGGGCGCGAAAACTGCTCCCCACACACGCGGGGCTGAGCCGTTCTCCATATGCCGCCCCTCTCTCGCGCATACTGTCCTGCCCATTCGCGCACCGCAGCACTCGGCCCGTTCGCCGGCGCCGTCCGAAAATCGGACGGGCGCGCGGCGGGGGGCGGGTTATAGTCGGGGCATCTGTACAGGAGGGCTCCATGAAAGCGCTTGTCTATAACGGCCCCGGCGATAAGGGCTGGATCGAAAAGGACAAACCCGGCATCGAAAAGCCGACCGATGTGATCGTGCGGATCACCAAGACCACGATCTGCGGCACCGATCTGCACATCCTCAAGGGCGACGTGCCCGCCGTCACCAAGGGCCGCACCCTTGGTCACGAAGGCGTCGGCATCGTCGAGGAGGTCGGCCCCGCCGTTCGCAACTTCAAAAAGGGCGATGCGGTGCTGATTTCCTGCATCACCTCATGCGGGGCCTGCCCGAACTGCAAGCGTCAGCTTTATGCCCATTGCGAGGATGGCGGCTGGATCCTGGGCCACAAGATCGACGGCACGCAGGCGGAATACGTGCGCATCCCGCATGGCGACAACTCGCTGTATCCGATCCCGGCGGGCGCCGACGAAGAGGCCCTGGTGATGCTGTCGGACATTCTGCCGACCGGGTTCGAGATCGGTGTGCAATATGGCGGGGTCAAGCCCGGCGATACGGTGGCCATCGTGGGTGCCGGTCCGGTCGGCATGGCGGTGCTGCTGACGGCGCAGTTCTATTCACCCGGTCGCATCGTGATGATCGACATGGACTCCGCCCGGCTTGAGATGGCGCGCACCTTCGGCGCCACCGACACCATTCAGGTGGGCCAGGACGATGCCGTTGCGACGATCATGGACATGACCGGCGGCAAGGGCGTCGATGTGGCGATCGAGGCGGTGGGCGTGCCCGCGACCTTTGATGTCTGTCAGAAGATCGTGGCCCCCGGCGGGCATGTCGCCAATGTCGGCGTGCATGGCACCAAGGTCGATCTGCATATCGAAGAATTGTGGATCAAGAACATCACCATCACCACGGGGCTGGTCTGCACCAACACCACGCCGATGCTGCTGAAGACGCTGCAGGCGGGCAAGGTCGATCCCGCCCGACTGGTCACGCATCGGTTCAAGCTGGGCGACATCATGGAGGCCTATGAGGTTTTCGCCAACGCCGCCCGCGAAAAGGCGATGAAGGTGATCCTGAACGCCTGAATCCTGCGCGCAGCCGGCCCGGTGCGGGCTGCGCGCCACCTTTGCGGCCTGCCGTCTGAAAATCGGACAGTTTTCCCGCCCGGACCCCTGTATGATGCCATTTCGCACGCGACCTTTGGGGGCCGTGTGCGGTGCTGAAAGCGTGGTCATGCGCTCTGGGGAGGGAGAGATGCCACACCGGCTGAGCAAATCCGATTGGGAGGATTACCTGGCCACGGGCCGGATTCCGCCGCAGATCCGTGGCGACGTTCTGCTGAGCTGGCAGCGATCCTCGCCGCGCCACATCGCGCGGTTGAAGCGGGCGCCGATCCTGTCCGAGGAAGAGCTGCTGACCCAGCGGGCCTTGTCGCGCCGGCTGCGGGTCAGCGCCCAGACCGCCCTGGCGCGGGCCGGGCAGTTGCTGGACGGCACCGGCAACATCCTGCTGCTGTGCGACCGGCAGGGGGTTGTGGTGGATGCCGCAGGCGACCGGCGCACGCTGGACCGGGGGCGCGAAAACCATCTGCACATTGGCGGCAACTGGTCCGAGGCTGCCATCGGGACCAATGCGATCGGCACCGCCCTGCATATGGGCAGCCCCGTCATGATCCGCGAGGCCGAACATTTCTGCGAGGAAATCCAGCGCTGGAACTGTGCCGCGACGCCGGTTGCCGATCCGGCGACCGGGGCGGTGCTGGGTGTCGTCGACATTTCCTGGCGCAGCGGGATCAACCCCGATACGGCCGCGGTGGCGCTGTCGGCCACTCTGGCCATGCAGATCGAATCCGAGTTGCGCCGGTTGATCGCGCATGAGCGCGAGGCGCTGATGGACCAGTTGCAGCGGATGCGGCTGCGCCGCGGCAGCCAGCCCATGCTGGTGATGGATCGCGCCGGATCGGATGTGTTCGCAACCGAGGATTTCACCCGCTTCTGCGAAAACGATGATGCGCTGCGCGAATTGCGCCAACGCATCCCCGACTTGATCGATCAGACGCCCAAGACGATTGCCGAGGCGCTGTCGGGCTGCATGCCCGGCACCGACCTTGAAATCATCGGCCCCGAGGATCAGGCGATCGGCGTCATGATATCGCTGCGGCGGCCCACGCGGCCCGCGCCCGATCCCGGTGCCGAACTGGCGCGGATCGGGCGGGCCGGGCAGGCGATTGCGCGACTGTGCACGCAGGCGCAGCGTCTGGCCCCGACCGACATCCCGATCCTGATCGAGGGTGAAACGGGGACCGGCAAAAGCTTTCTGGCCCGCGCCATTCACCGTGCCAGTCCGCAGGCTGACGAAGCCTTTGATCTGCTTGACTGCACGGACCTGACCGACGACGGGTTGCGCCGGGACATCGCCGCCGGTCGGTTCGATACGCGGGGGATCTTGTGCCTGAACTCGCCCGGCGCGGCGCCGATGTCGACGCAGAAGCTGCTGTTCGGGCTGGTCGAGCGCGCGACCGAACATGGCGCGCGGATCATCGCGCTGTCGACGCGGCATCTTTATCATGAGATGACCGAAGGCCGCTTTCGCAGCGATCTTTACTACCGCATCGCCGGTGCGCGGCTGGAAATCCCGCCACTGCGCGCGCGCCGCGACGAGATCGAGCCGATGCTGCGCGAGACGATCCGCCGCCACGCCGACCGGCAGGGGGCGCGCGAATTGCGCTTTACCTCGGGGGCGATGGCGCGGCTGAAAAGCTATGGCTGGCCGGGCAACCTGCGCGAGATGCACAACCTGATCGCGGCGCTGGACGCCCTGTCGCCGACCGGGCTGATCGACGAATCAAGCCTGCCACCCGAGTTCCGCGAAGCCGCGCGTCCGCTTGGCGACGACACGCTGCGCGATGCCGAGCGCGCACAGATCATCGCCGCACTGCAAGCCGAGACCGGCAACCTGACCCGTGCCGCGCGCCGCCTGGGGATCGCGCGATCGACGCTGTATCTGAAGCTGGATAGCTATGGCATCGCGCGCGGGCGCTGAGCCGCGCCTTCGCGTCCGCAGCATGTCCGTCGGACCGCCCGATCATCGGACATCCGGCCCCCGCCCATCCCCGACATCCTGTCCGTCAGCCGCGCCCGCATCCGGGCCGGCCCGACAGGATGGGAGGGGCTTTCATGCCATTGGACAAGGACAACAAGCGATCCGTGCAGGTGCTGGGCATCGACGCGGGCGGAACGATGACCGACACCTTCTTCGTGGATTCCGAGGGCGAATTCGTCGTCGGCAAGGCGCAATCGACCCCCGACAACGAGGCGCGCGGCCTGCTTGAATCCAGCCGCGAGGGGCTGGAACATTGGGGTCTGAGCCTTGAGGACGCGCTGTCCTCGATCCAGACGGGGGTCTATTCCGGCACCGCGATGCTGAACCGCGTCGTGCAGCGCAAGGGGCTGAAAACCGGGCTGATCGTCAATGCGGGGATGGAGGATTTTCACCGCATGGGCCGCGCCTGTCAGGCCTATCTGGGCTTTGCCTATGAAGATCGCATCCATCTGAATACCCATTACTACGACGATCCGCTGGTGCCGCGTCACCTGACGCGCGGCGTGATGGAACGCATCGACATGTTCGGGACCGTCGTGATCCCGCTGCGCGAGGAGACCGCCCGTCAGGCCGCGCAGGATCTGATCGCGCAGAATGTCGAAGGCATCGCGATCTCGCTGTTGCACAGCTACAAGAACCCGGGCCATGAGCGTCGCGTGCGCGATATCGTGCTTGAGGAAATCGAAAAGGCGGGAAAGCAGATCCCGGTCTTTGCGTCTTGCGACTACTATCCGGTGCGCAAGGAAACCCATCGCACCAACACAACCGTGCTTGAGGCCTTCGCCGCCGAACCCTCGCGGCAGACGCTGAAAAAGATCAGCGGCGCCTTCAAGGAAAACGGGTCGAAGTTCGATTTCCGGGTGATGGCCACGCATGGCGGCACGATCTCGTGGAAGGCCAAGGAACTGGCGCGCACCATCGTGTCAGGCCCGATCGGCGGCGTGATCGGCGCGAAATATCTGGGCGAAGTGCTGGGCTACAAGAACATCGCCTGTTCCGATATCGGCGGCACATCCTTTGACGTGGCGCTGATCACGCAGGGCGAACTGACCATCCAGAACGACCCCGACATGGCGCGTCTGGTGCTGTCGCTGCCGCTGGTGGGGCTGGATTCGGTCGGCGCGGGGGCCGGGTCGTTCATCCGGCTGGACCCCTATACCAAGGCGATCAAGCTGGGCCCGGACAGCGCGGGTTATCGCGTCGGCGTCTGCTGGGCCGACAGCGGGATTGACACGGTGACGATCTCGGATTGCCACGTCATTCTGGGCTATCTGAACCCCGACAACTTTCTGGGCGGTCAGGTCAAGCTGGACCGTCAGCGCGCCTGGGACGCGATGAAGGAACAGATCGCCGACCCGCTGGGCATCAGCGTCGAAGAGGCCGCGGCCGGTGTCATCGAACTGCTGGACAGCGACCTGCGCGATTATCTGAAGGCGCTGATATCGGGCAAGGGCTATTCGCCGTCGTCCTTTGTCTGCTTCTCTTACGGGGGCGCGGGGCCGGTTCATACCTATGGCTATACCGAGGGCATGAACTTTGAAGATGTCATCATCCCGGCCTGGGCCGCGGGGTTCAGCGCGTTCGGCTGCGCGGCGGCGGATTTCGAATATCGCTATGACAAGTCGCTGGACATCAACATCGCCGAAAAGGCGGGCGATGACGCCAAGGCCAGCGAAGCCAGGATCATCAACGAGGCCTGGAACGAACTGGCCGAAAAGGTGCTGGAGGAGTTCGAGCTGAATGGCTACACCCGCGATCAGGTCGAATTGCAGCCCGGCTACCGGATGCAATATCGCGGCCAGTTGAACGATCTGGAAATCGAAAGCCCCATCGAAAGCGCGAAAACCGCCGCCGACTGGGACAAGCTGGTCGATGCGTTCAACGAAAAATACGGCCATGTCTATGCCGCCTCGGCCCGGTCGCCGGAACTGGGCTATTCGGTGACGGGCGCGATCATGCGCGGCACCGTGCCGATCCCCAAGCCCAGGATCCCGAAGGAAGCCGAAGGCAGCGCCACCCCGCCCGACAACGCCAAGCTGGGCACGCGACAGTTCTATCGCAAGGGCAAATGGGCCGACGCACAGCTTTACCAGATGGAAAAGCTGTCGCCCGGCAACCGCATCACCGGCCCCGCCATCATCGAATCCGATGCCACGACCTTTGTCGTGCCCGGCGGGTTCGAGACCTGGCTGGACGGCCATCGCCTGTTCCACCTGAAAGAAGTGTAAGGCGTGAGGGGAGAGAAACCATGAACATCCAAAGCAAAACCAAGGGTCTTGTGCGCGGCGGTCAGACGCTGAAGCAGCACCGCGACGAGATCATGGCCGCCACCAAAAAGACCGGCCACTATGCCGGGCTGAAGGAACGCAAGCTCGCCAAGGAAGAGCCGATCCTTTACAACAAGCTGTTCTCGCGCCTGCGGGCCGGGGTGGTCGACGCGCGCGAGACGGCCAAGAAGATCGCTGCCAGCCCGATCGTCGAACAAGAGGGCGAACTGTGCTTCACCCTTTACAACGCGGCGGGGGATTCGATCCTGACCTCGACCGGCATCATCATCCATGTCGGCACGATGGGCGCGGCGATCAAATACATGATCGAGAATGACTGGGAGGGGAACCCCGGCATCCGCGACAGGGATATCTTCTGCAACAACGACCCGCTGATCGGCAATGTCCACCCCTGCGACATCCACACCATCGTGCCGATCTTTCATGACGGCGAACTGATCGGCTGGGTCGGCGGTGTGACCCATGTGATCGACACCGGTGCCGTCGGTCCGGGCAGCATGACCACCGGCCAGGTGCAGCGCTTTGGCGACGGCTATTCCATCACCTGCCGCAAGGTCGGCGCCAATGATGAGCTGTTCCGCGACTGGCTGCATGAATCGCAGCGTTCGGTGCGCACCACGCGCTATTGGATGCTGGACGAACGCACCCGTGTCGCCGGCTGCCACATGATCCGCAAGCTGGTCGAGGAAGTGATCGCCGAGGAAGGCATCGAAGCCTATTGGAAGTTCGCCTATGAGGCGGTGGAACATGGCCGCGTCGGCCTGCAAAACCGCATCAAGGCGATGACCATTCCCGGCACCTACCGCCAGGTCGGCTTTGTCGATGTGCCCTATGCGCATGAGGATGTGCATGTGCCTTCGACCTTTGCCAAGGTCGACACGATCATGCACACCCCGTCCGAGATGACCATTCGCCCGGATGGCACCTGGCGGCTGGATTTCGAGGGCTCAAGCCGCTGGGGTTGGCACACCTACAACGCCCATGCCGTGTCCTTTACCTCGGGCATCTGGGTGATGATGACCCAGACGCTGATCCCGTCGGAAATGATCAACGACGGTGCGGCCTATGGGACCGAGTTCCGGCTGCCCAAGGGAACCTGGATGAACCCCGATGACCGGCGGGTCGCCTATGCCTATAGCTGGCACTTTCTGGTGTCGTCCTGGACGGCGCTGTGGCGGGGCCTGTCGCGGTCCTATTTCGGCCGCGGCTATCTGGAAGAGGTCAACGCAGGCAATGCCAACACCTCGAACTGGCTGCAAGGCGGCGGGTTCAACCAGTATGACGAAATCCATGCCGTGAACTCATTCGAATGTGCGGCCAACGGTGTCGGGGCCTCGGCCTTTGCCGACGGGATTTCCAACGCCGCGGCGATCTGGAACCCCGAAGGCGACATGGGCGACATGGAGATCTGGGAACTGGCCGAACCGCTGGTCTATCTGGGCCGCCAGATCAAGGCGTCCTCGGGCGGGGCGGGCAAGTATCGCGGCGGCTGCGGGTTTGAAAGCCTGCGCATGGTCTGGAACGCGAAGGACTGGACGATGTTCTTCATGGGTAACGGCCATATCAGTTCCGACTGGGGGCTGATGGGCGGCTATCCGGCGGCCTCGGGCTATCGGTTCGAGGCCCATGACACCGGCCTGAAAGAGATCATCGCCAATGGCGGCGAAATCCCCTGCGGCGGCGACACCGACCCGCAGAACCCGGTCTGGGACAGCATGATCAACGCGGCGGGGATCAAGCGCGACAAGCAGGCGATCACCACCGAGGCGATGTTCAAGGATCACGATCTGTATCTGAACTACATGCGCGGCGGCCCCGGTTTCGGCGACCCGCTGGACCGTGAACCATCGGCGGTGGCCGAGGATGTGAATGGCGGCTATCTGGTCGAACGGTTCGCCGACAGCGTTTATGGCGTCAAGCTGACAAAAGGCGATGACGGGCTGTTCAAGGCCGACGACAAGGCGACCGCAGCCCGCCGCGCCCAGATCCGCAAGGATCGCCTGGCCAAGGCCGTGCCGACCCGCGACTGGATGGCCAAGGAACGCGACCGCATCCTGAACAAGGACGCCGGTGTGCATGTCCAGCAGATGTTCGCCGCCAGCTTCAAGCTGGGTCCGAAATGGGCCGAGGACTTCCGCAGCTTCTGGGATCTGCCCGAGGACTGGCAACTGCTGGAGGAGGACCTGCCGATCCCGTCCTATGGGCGCGAATACTCGATGGACCTGTCCGAACTGCCCGATGTGAAGACCGTCCAATTCGTCGAGGAATGATCCCCCGGGGCGCCGTCGCCACCGGCGGCGCCCACCAGATATCAGGAGAAAATCAATGGCTTACACCAAAGCAAAGATCAAGGATCTGGTCGAGGGCAAGATCGACCGCGACACGCTGCACACGATGCTGTCGACCCCCAAGGATGGCGACCGGTTCGTCAAATACCTGGAAATCCTGCAAGAACAGGTGCCGTGGGATGACCGGATCATCCTGCCGCTGGGGCCAAAGCTATACATCGTGCAGCGCAGGGCCGACAAGAAATGGGTCATCAAATCGCAGGCCGGTCACGAGTTCTGCGGCTGGCGCGAGAACTGGAAGCTGCATGCCGTCATGCGGGTGCGCGAAACCGCCGAAGCGATGGAGGAACTTTATCCCCGGCTGATGGCGCCCTCGACCGACTGGCAGGTGCTGCGCGAGTATTACTGCCCGAAATCCGGCGACCTGCTGGATGTTGAGGCGCCGACCCCGTGGTATCCGGTGATCCACGATTTCGAACCGGATATCGACGCTTTCTACAGGGAATGGCTGGGCCTGGATGTGCCCGAACGGGCGGCCTGATCACCAACCTGCGCAGATCATGGCCGGCGATCCCGGCCATGACGCCCGCCGCCAGGGGCGTGGTGGCGACACCTCGCCATGCCGGTTGCACGATCCGCCCATGTGGCCGAGATGGGCAGGCGTGGTGGCCCGATACATCAGGCGAAAGCCCTCGACGACGCCCCCGAACCGCCGCCGCGCGCAACGGGCGAAATTCACGCCCCGACGATCCGCCGCAGGACGCCCGTGCGTCACAGCGGCCACGGTCAGATCTCGCGGCCCAATCCAATGTATTTTTGTCAGCCTTGGTCTGGCCATTCACGGCGCAACGGCCTAGAAACGCCGCGCGCAGCCAGTTTCCCAGCCACGCATTCCCCGCTGAACAGGAGCTGACATGACCCGCATCACCCCCCTGCTTGCCGCATTCTGCCTGACCGCCGGCGCCGCCCTGGCCGATCCGGTCACCATCGACACCGCGCGCGGCCCGGTGACCGTCGAGGCGACGCCGAAAACCGTCGCCGTCTTTGACGTCGCAGCCGCCGATACGCTGGCCGCGCTTGGCGTGCCTGCCGCCGGTCTGCCCGACAAGCTGTATGTGGATTACCTGACCCCCGCGCCCACCACCATCGGCACGCTGTTCGAGCCGGATCTTGAGGCGCTGTCGGGCCTGAACCCCGATCTGATCGTGCTGGGTGGCCGGTCGGCGGCACAGTTCGATGCGGTGTCCAAGGTTGCGCCGACCATCGACATGACGGTGTCCGCCGATGTCGTGGGCGATGCCAAGGCCCGGCTGGCGGCCTATGGCGCGCTGTTCGACAAGGCCGATGCCGCCGCCGAACTGGCCACCGCGCTGGACGCGCGGATCGCCGAGGCGCAGGCCGCCGCCAAGGACAAGGGCACCGCGCTGATCGTGCTGACCAACGGCCCGAAGCTGTCGGCCTATGGTCGCGGGTCGCGCTTTGGCTGGCTGCATGACACCATCGGCCTGCCCGAGGCCTATCCGAACCTGAAGCCCGAAACCCATGGCGATGCGATCTCGTTCGAGTTCATCGCCGAGGCCAACCCCGACTGGCTGATCGTCGTGGATCGCGGTGCCGCCGTCGGCGCCGAGGGGGCCTCTGCCAAGCAGACGCTGGATAACCCGCTGGTTGCCGGGACCAAGGCCGCCAAGGCCGGTCAGGTGATCTATCTGAACCCGGCGAACCTGTATATCGCGGGTGGCGGCTATCAGTCGCTGATGGGCAACCTGGCCGAAATGATCGCCGGTCTGAAGGGCTAAGCCTTGGCGCGGCACCATCGGCTTTGGCTGGCGGCGCTGGCCGTTCTGGCGGCGCTGGCGCTGGCCAGCCTGCTGACCGGCGCGGCGCGGCTGGCCGAGGACGGGCCGGGCGCTGGCCTGTTGATGATGGTGTCGCGCATCCCGCGCACGGCGGCGGCGATCCTGACCGGGGCGGCGCTGGCCGTGGCCGGGGTGGTGATGCAGCAGATCGTGCGCAACCGTTTCGTCGAACCCGCCACCACCGGCACGCCCGAGGCCGCATCGGCGGGGCTGTTGGCCGTCACCCTGATCGCCCCGGCCGCGCCGATCTGGGTCAAGATGGCCGTCGCCGCCTTGGCCGCGCTTGCGGGGGCGGCGTTGTTTGCCGCGCTGATCCGCCGCCTTCCCGCGCGTGAGGTGTTCCTGGTGCCGCTGGCCGGGCTGATCCTGTCGGGCGTCATCGGTGCCGGCGTCACCTTTGTCGCGTGGGAAGCCGACCTGATCCAGTACATCGCCCTGTGGCTGATGTCGGGCGAGTTCTCGGGCGTTATCGCGGGGCGCTATGAACTGCTGTGGATCGCGGGCGCGGCGGTGGCGCTGGCGTGGCTGGCCGCCGACCGCTTTGCCATCCTTGGCCTTGGCCCCGAGGCCGCCGCCAGTCTGGGCCTGAACCCCCAGGCGGTGCTGCGGCTGGGGCTGACGGTGGTGGCGCTTGTCACCGCGATGGTGGTGGTAACGGTCGGCATGGTGCCCTTTGTCGGGCTGATCGTGCCCAATCTGGTGGCGCGGGTGATGGGCGACAATCTGCGCGGCTCGCTGCCGGTGGTGGCGATGGGGGGCGCGATCCTGGTGCTGGCCTGCGATCTGATCGGGCGGCTGGTGATCCACCCCTATGAGATCCCGGCGGGCACCATTCTGGGCGTCATCGGCGCGCTGGCCTTTCTATGGCTTTTGTGGCGGGGGGATCGGGATGCGCGGTGATCCGCTGTGGCTGATGGCGGCGGCGCTGGCCGTGATCAGCGGCCTGTGGCTGTTTCAGGGCCTTTCCGGCAATGTCGCCTTCATCCTGTCGCTGCGCCTGGACAAGCTGGCGGCGCTCGCGCTGGTCGCCGCGTCGGTCGGGATGGCGACGGTGCTGTTTCAGACCGTCGCGCAGAACCGCATCCTGACGCCCTCGATCATGGGTTTTGACGCGCTTTATCTGCTGGTGCAGGCGGTGGGACTGGCCAGCCTGGGGGTCACCGGCTTTGTCACCTGGCCCACCGGCGCCAAGTTCCTGACCGAGGTGGCGCTGATGTCGGGCCTTGCCGTGGCGCTGTTTGGCACCCTTCTGGGGCGCGGCGGCGCGCGCGACATGGGCCGCACGATCCTGTCGGGGGTGATCCTGGGCATCCTGTTCCGCGCCGGGGCAAGCCTGATCATGCGGGTGATGGACCCGAACGCGCAGGCCGTCGTGCAATCGGTCACTTTCGCCAATTTCAGCCGCCCCTCGGGTGAGATGATGATCTGGGCGGCGATGGTGGCCCTGCCCGCGATGGCGGTGGCCATCTGGCTGGGGCCGCGTCTGGACGTGCTGGCGCTTGGGCGCGAACGCGCGATCGCCCTGGGGCTGGGGCATCGCGCGATGGTGCTGGTGACGCTGGCTCTGGTCGCGGCGATGACGGCGGTGGCCACCGCCCTGGTCGGGCCGGTCGCCTTTTTCGGGCTGATCGTCGCCGCCCTGGCCCATGCGCTGTTGCCCGGTGCGCCGCATCGGCGCCTGCTGATCGCCACCGCGCTGATCGCCGGGCTGGTGCTGATCGGCGGCCAATTGCTGTTTGAACGCGCCCTTGGCCTGCGCGCCACGCTGAGCGTGGTGATCGAGTTCGCGGGCGGCCTGCTGTTCCTGATCCTTCTGATGCGGGGCAAGATCCGATGATCCAGATTTCCGGCCTGTCTTACGCCGTCCACGGAACGCCGATCCTGGCGCCGACCGACCTGACCCTGCCCGCGGGCCGGATCACGGCGCTGATCGGCCCGAATGGCGCGGGCAAATCGACGCTGGCGCGGCTGATCGCCCGGATCGAGGCGCCGCCCCCCGGTCGCGTCAGCGTTGACGGGCTGGACGTGGCCGCCACCCCCGGCCCTGTGCTGGCGCGGCAGATGACGTTTCTGGGGCAACACCCCATGCTGGCCTCGCGCTTGCGGGTGCGGGAACTGGTGGCCTTTGGCCGCTGGCCGCATTGTGCGGGCCGCCCCGGCGCGGCGGATCACGCGGCGGTGGCGCGGGCACTGTCGGATTTCGATCTGACGCCGCTGGCGGGGCGGTTCGTCGACACGCTGTCGGGCGGGCAGGCGCAGCGGGCCTGGCTGGCGATGGCGGCGGCGCAGGATACCCCCTGGCTGATCCTGGACGAGCCGCTGAACAATCTGGACCTGGCACATTCCCGCGCGCTGATGGCGCATCTGGGGCGGCTGCGCGATGACGGGCGGTCGGTGCTGATCGTGCTCCACGACCTGAACTTTGCCGCCGGTTGGGCCGATCACATCGTCACCATGAAGGCCGGTGCCGTCACCGCCCAAGGCAGCCCGCAGGCGGTGCTGACCGGCCCGGCGCTGTCGGCGCTGTATGACACGCCGATCACCGTGGCGGAACATGGCGGGCGGCCCTTGATCCTCCATCATCTTTAGGCTGATCGGGGCGGGCGTCCACCCGCCCCGACCGATGCGTCAGAAGTTCATGCTCAGCCCCAGCGTCACCGTGCGACCGGGCGCCAGTTGCGGCTGGATGTCGCGCGTGCCACGCGACCGTTCGACATAGCTGCCGCGTTCGTAATAGGTCGCGTCCAGCAGGTTATCGACCCCCAGCCGCAGCGTCGCGCCCTTCAGTTGCGGCGGCGTCCAGGCAGCATAGGCATTCACCACCGTATAGCTGCCATGATCGCGGAAGCCCGCAGCGGTCATCGCGGGTTCCGACAGCTTGCCCGCCCATTCCAGGCTGGCCCCCAGCGTCAGGTTGCGGTCGGGCATCTGATGGTCGACATACAGCGTCGCCAGATCGCCGGTCGGCATGAACGACCCGCCCTGCGGCAGGCTGAAGGCGCCGTCATAGGTCACCTTGGCATGGGTCAGCGTCGCGCCGATCCGGGTGTTGTCGCGCTGCCACGCGCCGGTCAGCGTCACCCCCTGGCTGCGGCCCTGCTTGTCATTTTCCAGCAAGCCGCTTTCAGAGTTGTAAAGCGCCAGCCCGCTCAGCCGGATGTCGAACAGGGTGGCCCCCGCCGTCCAGCCCTCGCCACTGGCGTTCACCCCCAGTTTGTAGGTCGTGCCGGTCGCCGGGCGATAGCCGGGATCGGTGCGGAACGCGGCGTTGCGGGCGTGAAGCATCCCGTATTCGCCGCTGTCAAAGCCCATCCAGCTGCGCGAGGCGCCGGCGAACACCTCGACCGCGTCGCTGAAGCGATAGGACAGCGTGGCATTGCCCGATGCGCCGCTGTCGGTGAAGCGGGCGTTGTTCCAGTCGGTGAAGCGGTGGTGGTCATAGCGCAGCCCGGTGGACAGGTCGAAACCGTTGTCAAAGGCGAAGCGCCCCTGCACGAAGGCCCCGGCCTGAAGCGTCGAAAAGTTGCGGATGCGCGGCTGGGCGGCGGAATGATCGCCATAATTGTCAAGGTGATAGTCATTATGGGCAAAGTCCACGCCCGCCGTCACGCTGCCTTGGTCCAGCGTGAACGTGTTCTGCACGACGCCGCCGAACGTGTCGCGTTGCAGGATCATGTCGCCATTGATCCGCCCCTTGCCACCCGCCAGATCGCCCAGCGAATAGTTCGGCCGCCAGTAATCGTTGCGGCTGTGGTAAAGCCGCACCATCGGATCCCAGACCGCCCCCGGCGCCGTGGCGCGATAGGTCAGGCTGAGTGTCTCGCGGTCGGACCGCAGCGGAAACACCTCCGGGTCGCGGTCCAGGTCCATGTTCATCTTGATCAGGCGATCGGCCTGATCGCGGGCCTTTTCATAGGACAATTCCAGCCGGCCGGGTTCGGATTCAAAGCCCAGCTTGACCAGCCCGCCACGTGCCGCCGGGGCCGAGCCGAACATCTCGCGTCCGTCGCCAGCCTTGTAGTTCCGCCCGTCCTGACCGTGCAGCATCACGAACCAATCCAGCGCGCCGCGCACGCCATAGCTGGCCAGCGACCCCGACAGTCCGCGCCCGTTGCTGCCATAGGACAGCGCCACCCGCCCGCCGCTGGTGCGGCCATCGGTCAGCAGATCGCGCGCGCCCAGGGTTTCATAGCGCACGGCACCCGCGCCCGCCGCAAAGCCCGCATCGGCGGCGGCGGCCCCGGCCTCGACCTCGACCGCGCGCAGGAAGGCGGGGTCGATGATGTTCGATCCGGTGTGGTGCCAACTGGTCGGCCCCTGCGGCACGCCATCGACGCTGACCGCCAGCTTGGACTGTTCGATCCCGAACACATGGATGCGCTTCGATGGCCCCGCGCCACCCGACACGGTGACCGAGGATTCACGCGCGAACAGCTCGGACGTGTCGGCGGGTTGCTGCGCCTCAAGATCCTCGCGGTCGACAATCGCGCCGCCCGTCGCCTTGATGTTTTCGGTGCCCTCGGCGATCAGCGTGATCGGGTCCAGCGTGATGCTGCGCGGCGCAAGGCCCTGTGCCATTGCTGCGCTGCACAGCGCAAGCACCGACACCCCGGCCAGGGGTAGAAGTCTGATCCTCATTGCAATCCCTCATGTTCGTATGGGTTGAAGGATGGCGTGGCGGACAGTGAGCTGCGAATCCTTAGTGATTTGATCGGGTAACGGCCACAGACCGGCGCTGCAACGCCGAAATGACTGCCCGCGGCCCAGGCGGCACCGGGTGTGGCAGCCACGCGACGGTCTGGCCGGCGGCGCCATTTGCGCTTGACGGGGCCAGAGCGGCGGGCAAGTCTGGCGGCGATGGTTCCCGGTCGGGCGATGCGCGACCGGGTGAAAAGGGAATACGGTGCGGCGCTGCGCGATCAGGCCAATCCCGTGACTGCCCCCGCAACTGTAAGCGGCGAGCGACCCCCGACAGCCACTGTGCCCCGCCACCGCGGGCATGGGAAGGCGGGGCAAGCCCAGACCCGCGAGTCAGGAGACCTGCCATCATCGCAATCAACCGTGCCGGGCGGGGTGCCCCGGAAGGAGCCTGTGATGAACCACACCCAACGGCCGCCGTCGGCGCGCCCCGCCCCTGACGTGGCCCGATCGGCACCGCATCGGACGATCCTTTGCACTGCCTGCACCGTGCAGGGCGCGACCTGCGCGCCGGGCCTTCTGCTGCTGGAGCGGCTGCGCGATGCGGTCGCGGCCAGCGGCATGGGCGACGATTTCGAGGTGTCGGGCACCGCCAGCCTGACCGGCTGCGCAGGCTGCCGCTGCGGCCCCTGCCTTGTCGCCTGGCGGGCCACGGCCAAGGCAAACTGGCTGTTCGGCAATGTCGACCCCGCCGACAGCATCGACGATCTGATCGCCCTGTGCGGGGCCGATGCGGGCGGGCCGGATACGTGCGCGGCGACACAGCGGCTGTCGCGCATCCCCTCGGCCATCATCGTGACCGGGCGGGCTCCGCTGCAATGAATGTGGTTCAGCTTCAGGATGTCGCATGGGGGCCGCGTGGCGGGCCTATGCTGCTGACCGACATCAATTTCACGGTTCCGGCGGGGCAGATCATGGCGATCTGCGGCGCGAATGGCGCGGGCAAGACCTCGCTGTTGCGGTTGCTGTATCGCCACCAGCCGCCGCGGCGGGGCACGGTGCGGCTGATGGGCCGCGACATCTGGCGCATCCCCGCCACCGAGGCGGCCCGCCAGATCGCCGCGGTGTTGCAGGAACAGCCCTCGGACCAGGCGCTGACCGCCCGGCAGATCGTCGCGCTTGGCCGATTGCCGCATCGTCGCGGCTGGGCGGCGGCCCTGTCGGCGACCGGGGCTGGGGATGGCGCGATCATCGAGGCTGCGCTGCACCGTCTGGCGCTGACCGCGATCGCCGACCGCCCACTGACCACCCTGTCGGGAGGGGAGCGGCAGCGGGTGATGGTCGCCCGCGCCCTGGCGCAACAGCCGCAGGTGATCGTGCTGGACGAGCCGACCAACCACCTGGACATCCGCCACCAGCTTGAATTGCTCGCGCTGCTGAAGGGATTGGGGCTGACCGTGATCGCCAGCCTGCATGACCTGTCGCTGGCCGCCGATTTCGCCGACCGGGTGCTGCTGTTGCATCAGGGCCGGGTGCTGGCCGACGGCCCGCCCGCCACCGCCCTGACTGAGGCGACCCTGGCACAGGCCTTTGACGTGCGCGCCCTGATCGACCGCAGCACCCCGGTGCCGCGTTTCAGCTTTCATCTGTGAACGATCCCGAAAGGACATCCCCATGATCCGCCTGTCGCTTGCCGCGCTGTGCCTGTCGACCTTGCCCGCCTTGGCCCATCCCGTCACGGTCAAAAGCTGCAACCGCGACGTGATTTTTGCCGCGCCCCCGACCCGCGCGGTGTCGAACGATGTCAACCTGACCGAGATGATGCTGGTGCTGGGCCTGCGTGACCGGATGGTCGGCTATACCGGCATTTCGGGCTGGAAGACGCTGGATGATGACATGCGCGCGGGCATCGACGAACTGCCCGAACTGTCGGCCAAATACCCCACGAAAGAGGTGCTGGCCGGTGCCGAGCCGGACTTCTTCTTTGCCGGATGGAATTACGGGATGCGCGTCGGCGGAGAGGTCACGCCCGAGACGCTGGCCCCCTTGGGCATCCAGACCTATGAGCTGACCGAAAGCTGCATCCATATCGGCCCCAAGGCGCGATCCAGCATGGCCGATCTTTATGACGACATCCTGAACCTTGGCCGGATCTTCGGGGTCGAGGACCGCGCCAACACCCTTGTCGCCGGGTGGCAGGCGCATCTGGCCGATCTGACCGCCGGGCTTGATCCCAGCGTCGCGCCGCGCGTCTTTGTGTATGACAGCGGCGAAAAGGGGCCGTTCACCGCCGGGGCCTATGCGATGCCGACCGCGCTGATCGAGGCCGCGGGCGGGCGCAACATCATGGACGACCTGCCCAAGAGCTGGGCCGCAATCGGGTGGGAGCCGGTGATCGAGCGCAACCCCGAGGTGGTGGTGATCGTGAACTATGGCGATGTGACCGCGGAACAGAAGATCGCCTTCATGAAGCAGACCCCGGCCCTTGCGGGCATCGACGCGGTCAGGAACGACCGCTTCGTGGTGCTGGAATATGTCGAGGCGACGCCGGGGCCGCGCAACATCGCCGCCGTCGAAAAGCTGGTCGCCGCCTTTCAGGGGCGCTGAGGCATGAGCCGCACCCCTGCCACAGGTCGGCATGGCACCACCGCCCTGCTGCTGCTGGCGGTGGCGGCGGTGGCCGCATCCATCGTGCTGGCGGTCTCGGTCGGGTCGGTGGCGATCCCGCCCGGCACCGTCTGGGGGATCGTGCTGGACCGCATCAGCCCCGGCCTTGTCACCGCCGACTGGGGGCCGGGGCGCGCCAATATCGTCTGGGAAATCCGCTTTCCCCGCGCCATCCTTGCGGCGCTTGTCGGGGCCGGCCTGGGGCTGGTGGGGGCCGCGCTGCAAGCGGTGACACGCAACCCGCTGGCCGATCCGCATCTGCTGGGCATCTCCTCTGGCGGGGCGCTTGGGGCGATCACGGCGCTGTTGCATACCGGCCTGTTCCTGGGCCTGCTGACGGTGCCGCTGATGGCCTTTGTCGGCGCGCTTCTGGCGACCGGGCTGGTGCTGTCGGTGGCGCGGCTGGCCGGTGCCAGCAGCGCCGACCGGCTGGTTCTGGCCGGTGTCGCCGTCAGCTTCGTCATCATGGCCTGCGCCAACATCCTGATCTTTCTGGGCGATCCGCGCGCGACCCATACCGTTGTGTTCTGGATGCTGGGCGGCCTCGCCATGGCGCAGTGGGCGCATCTCATCTGGCCGCTGGCCGTGCTGATCCCCTGCGCGCTGTGGCTGTGGATGCAGGCCGCGCGCCTGAACGCCATGAGCCTGGGCGACGAGACCGCCGCCAGCCTGGGGGTCGAGGTCGGCCGTTTTCGCCTGACGGTCTTTGCCGTCTGCGCGCTGATCACCGGGGTAATGGTGGCGTTCTCGGGGCTGATCGGCTTCGTCGGGCTGATGATGCCGCATCTGGTGCGGCTGCTTATGGGCGGCGACAACCGCCGGGTGCTGCCGGCCTCGGCCTTGGCGGGGGCGGTGTTCCTGATCTGGGCCGACGCCCTGGCGCGGCTGGTCATGGCCCCCGAGGACGTGCCGATCGGCGTCGTCACCGGGCTGATCGGCGGGCTGTTCTTCATCTGGATGATGGCGCGCCGTCGCTGAACGGCGCGGGGTCTGCCAGCCATCGGTGACGGCTGGCAGATCGGTTCTCGCGCTATTTCGCTGCGTCGGATGCGTGCTGCATCAGGAACTCGGTCACCAGGGCGGCGTCGGCCTCATCCAGCCCGGCGTTGGGGATCATCGACGGCAGGATGCCCTTCCACTGCAACTGGGTAAAGCCGCCGGGATCGCGCGGGCCATGGCAGACGGTGCAGCTTTCGTAAAAGATCCGTTCACCCGGACCCATATTGGCGTAAAGCGCCTGCACAAGGTCGTCCATGCGATCAAGTCCCAAGGCCGCATCCTCGATCACCGGCAGCGCGGCATCGGTGATGATCGCGGGCCCGTCAAAGGCGCGGTTGGGGCGTTCGGGATCGGTGCATTTGCGCAGGAACGCAAGGCAGGTATTGGCCGAGGTCGCCTCGCTGAGGCCAGAGCTGCGCTGCGTCGAGGTGATGAAGTTCACCTGTCCGCCGTTGCAGCGCCCCTTGCTGTCGACATCGGGCCAGCCGCCTTCATAGATCGACACCACGCCGGGCATGATCTCGTCCGACAGGATCGCACCGGCGATCACCGTGCCACGGTCGTTATACAGTTCGACCAGATCGCCATCGGCAATGCCGCGCGCCTCGGCATCCTGACGGTTGATCCGCACCGGCTCGCGCCCCTGCACCATATACAGGTTGCGCAGGCTTTCGCTGTTGGCCATCTGGCTGTGCAGCCGATACCAGGGATGCGGGCTGACCACATGAAGCTGCCCCTCGGCGGCATTGCCCAGGTATTCATGGGGTTCAAACCAAACCGGCATACCGGGGCAATCGTCATGGTTCATGCGGGCGATGGAATCGCAGAACATCTCGATCCTGCCGGATTCGGTATGCAGAGGATTTGCCGCCGGATCGGTCAGGAAATCGCCGTGACGCACCCAGTCATAGGCGGTTTCGGGCATCGGCAGGCGCACATGGCCCCGTTCCCAGAAGTCGTCAAAGGGTACCGTTTCGGCGGCCGATGTGCGGTCATAGGCGGCGCGCAGGTGGTCAATATAGTCCAGCCCTTCGGTGAACTGCTGTTCCACGCCCAGATAGGCACCCAGTTCCGCGAAGATGTCGTAATCCGATTTGGCGTCGCCGACCGGCTCGATGATCTTCTTCATCGCATAGACGCGATCGTTGGAATAATGCCCGCCCGAAGACAGGTCGTCGCGTTCCACGGTGCTGCTGGCGGCCATGATGATGTCCGACCACAGCGTCGCCGCGCACCACCAGACATCCTGGCAGATGATCGTTTCAACGCCTTCAAGCGCCTTGATCAGCCGGTTGGTATCCTGCTGATGCGACATGAAGTTGTTGCCGGCATTGTAGATGACCTTGACCTGCGGATAGGTCTTTTCGTTGCCGTTATAGCTGAAGGTCTTGCCGGGGTTTTCCAGCATCTCGGTGATGCGCGAGGCGGGGCAGACGGTCGGCGTCAGGTTTTTGCCCTGGCTCAGGCCGGTCGGCACCTTGTAGCGCGCCTGCGGCATCCCGCCGTCACCGAAATGCCAGGAAAAGCCCACGCCCTCGCCCGGTTTGCCGATCTTGCCGATCAGCGCGGCAAAGTTGATCATCACCCAATGGGTCATCTCGCCATGGTGGGCGCGTTGCAGCGACCAGGCGCCCGCGAACTGGGTGCGCGAGGTGGCGAACAGCTCGGCCAGTTCGCGGATCTTGTCGGCGGGAATGCCGGTGATCGGCGCCGCCCATTCGGGCGTCTTGGGGGTGCCGTCGTCGCCCTTGACATAGGCGATCCACTTGTCGGACCCGACGGTGTATTTGGCCAGATAGCCATCGTCCTGCAGGCCCTTGTCCAGCACGTGATGGGCCATGGCCAGGAACAGCGCGACATCCGTATTGGGCACGATCCGCAGCCATTCCGCGCCCAGGTAATCGTCCGAGGCGGTGCGTTGCGGGTTGATGCTGATAAAGCGCACCCCGGCGTCGCGGATTTCCTCCCACGGGCCGAAGATGGCGTGATCGGCGATGCGGTGCTGGATGCGGTTGTTCTTGATCGGGTCGCAGCCGACCAGCACGAACACCTGGGTATTGTCGCGGATCACCGGCCAGGCAGTCTGCGGCGAGAACGCCTCCATGTCGCCGATGATATGGGGCAGGGCGATTTCGCTGGCGCCCGCCGACCAGTCGCCCACGGTAATCGTGCAGCCGCCGATCAGGTTGAACAGCCGGCCCTGCAAGACGTTCGGGCGCATGGTGCCGCCGTGGCTCCAGCCGCCATAGGATGAGCTGAACACGGCCTCGTTGCCGTGTTTGGCAATGGTGTCGACGATGGCTTTCGCCGCCAGCTTGTAGGCGGTGTCCCAGTCGACCTGAACGAAGGGTTCCTTGCCGCGCAGTTCGGGCTTGGTGTCGCCGGTCTGCCAGCCCTCAAGATAGGATTTGCGCACCATCGGCCCGGCGATGCGGGTCTTGTCATAGGTGCGGTCAAGGATCCCGTGGGTCAGCATTTCGGTGGGGCGGCCGTCCAGTTCGGGCAGCGGATTGACGGCGATCATGCGGCCGTCGCGCACCACGGCCTCGAACGGGCCATAATGGGTGGCGCTGAAGATGCGGCCCTTGCGAAAGGAATTGGGGTCGATGGCGGCCAAGGCTGATGTGCCCATCAGCACGGTGGTTCCGGTCAGCGCCAGACCCCCCAGCAGAAAACCGCGGCGGGTCGGTGAAAGATCGCTCATCTCTGTCTCCTTTTGCTGATACGCGATGATCTGGCCAGACCCGGCGGGGCCAGCCTTGATCTATATCATCCCATTGATCTGGAATGATATTTCAGCATCAACCGTCTGACGGATGGGGTGCGATCGTCGCAGATGCGCCCGCGCCGGGGCAGCGCGGGCGCGGGCGGCCGGGCAGGGGGGGGCGTCACACGCCGGGGCCGCAATCCATGCAGTGACGCGGGCGCACCGGGGCGATACCCAGGGCCGCGGCCAGATTTTGCAGGCCGGTGCGCAGCCCCTCCTCGATCACCGGGTGATAGAAGGGGCGTTCCAGCATCTGTTCGACCGTCAGCCGCGATTGCAGCGACCACGCCAGCAGATGCGCCAGATGCTCGGCGCGCGGGCCGATCATCTCGGCCCCCAGAAAGCGCCCGCTGCCGTGTTCGGCGTAAAGATGCAGCAGCCCGCGGTTGATCCCCATCACCCGCGACCGGCCCTGATCGGCCCAATCCAGCGCCCCGGTGGCGAAATCGGCACCGCGCGCGGACAGCGCCTTGTGGCCCTCACCGACGATCATGATCTGCGGGTCGCTGAACACGATCCCCAGGGCGGGGGTGCGCAGAAAGCGGCGCACATCGGGGAAGTTCGCGGCATTGGTGCCGGCGGCAAAGCCATCGGCCACAGCCTCGTGCAGCAGCGGATGTTCGGCGGTGGCATCGCCCGCGATAAAGATGTGGCTGTCGCCGCATTGCCCCGACAGGGGATCGAACAGCGGGATGCCGCGATCGTCCAGCGTCAGGCCGGTCGTCTCCAGTCCCAGGTCATCGACATTGGGCCGCCGCCCGGTCGCCACCAGAACCCGGTCCACGCGGGTCTGGCGGCTGTCGCCGTCGCGGCCATGGGTCAGGGTCACCCCGTCCCCATCCCGCGCGACGGCGGTGATCGGCTCATCAGGCAGAAAGGCGAACTCGGCGGTCAGGATGTCGCGCGCGGCCGCCAGCACCTTGGGGTCGGCCAGCGGCCCCACCAGCCCGTCCCGCCCGAACAGCGTCACCTTCACCCCCAGCCGATGCAGTGCCTGGCCCAGTTCCAGCCCGATCACCCCGGCACCGATCACCGCCACCGCGCCCGGCAGGTCATCCCAGTCGAACACGTCATCATTGACGACCAGCCGGTCGCCCAGATCGCGGAACATCGGCGGGATCGCGGGGCGTGATCCGGTGGCGATCACGATCCGGTCGGCACGGATGCGGCTGCCGTCGTCCAGTTCCAGCCGGTGATCGTCGATGAACCGCGCCCGGCCCATGACACGGTGGCGCGCGGGCCAGCCCTTGACGGTATCGACCACCAGCCCGGCAAAGCGGTCGCGCTCGGCCCGCAGCCGCGCCATCACCGCGCGCCCGTCGATGCGGGGCGCGGGGTAATGCACGCCGAAGGTGGCGGTCTGGCTGCCATGATGCGCGGCCTCGGCGGCGGCGATCAGCAATTTCGAGGGCATGCAGCCCACCCGTGCACAGGTCGTGCCATAGCGCGCGCCCTCGATCAGCAGCAGATCATCGGTGATCCGGCTGGCCTCGCGGTAGGCGCGCATCCCTGCGGTGCCGGCCCCGATGATCGCGATCTGCACATGTCTGTCAGCCATTTTCCGTCTCTCCTGCTTGGGTCATGGCGCAAGATGGCGATGATCGGCGCGACGATGAAGGGTAGATCGTCGAGGATTTACAGCCAATCGTCTCAAACTCGCCCTGTCGTGCGGGCCTCGGCGGCGGCCATGGCATAGCGCCGCCGCGCCGTGCTGGGGGTCATGCCCATCTGGCGGGCAAAGGCCTTGCCAAAGGAAATGTCGCAACTATAGCCCAGATCATGCGCGATGTCGGCGACCGACCGGTCGGTGCGTTGCAGCATCTGCACGGCCAGTTGGCAGCGGATCATCAGCAGCGTTTCGGCTGGCCCGCGCCCGGCGCGTTCGGAAAACCGCCGCGCAAAGGTGGCGCGCGACATGGCCACCTGTTCAGCCAGGCTGGCCACCGTCCAGTTGCGGTCGGGGGCCTGATACATCGCCAGCACCGCCGGTGCCAGGGCGCGGTCGGCCAGCAGCGCGATCACCCCGCCGCCCAGACCGGGCAGATCAAGGCTTTGGCGCAACGCCAGCACGAACAGAACCGTCGTCAACGAGGTGACGATCTCGACCGCGCCGGTGCTGCGCGCCTCGGCCTCGCGGCGGATCAGGGTGATGATCGCGTCCAGCTCTCCGCTGTCGACATCGGGATGCAGGTGCAGGATGTCGGGCAGCCCCTCGAACAGCATCGGCCCGACCAGCCGGTCATAGGCAAAGCGCCCGCACAGTAGATCCAGTTCGGGGCGGCCGGCCCCCTCAGGCGCGAACAGGCCGGGGTTGCGCTGCAGCCTTGCCGGGCCGGTGCCGCAATCGGCATTGCGCAGCCGGTGGCCCACCCCGCGCGGCAACAGCAGCAGCGAGCCAGGCCCCGCCACCAGCGGCGGCGCGCCGGGCAGGTCGATCCGCACACTGCCCGACAGCACGACGTGAAAGGCGGCCTCGCCGGGCGGGGACGGGTCGTGATCGACAAAGCAAGGCCCCGACATGTGGCAGCGCACATCAAGCGAGCCTTGCAGCCGACAAAGGCCGATCAGATCGCCAACACCTTGCATCGCGGCCTCCTACGGCAGTTGCGCCCCGATGGCGCGGGCGATCAGCGCCTCGGGCTTGGCAAGGGCCGCGGCCTTGTCACCCGTCAGCCCGTGCCGCCCCCTGACCCCGCCATTGGGGTGGAACACCACCGTCACGGCATCATCGTCACCGATATCCTGACGCACCAGCACCCGCAGCGGCAGATCCAGCGCCAGATCGGGGCTGTCTTGCATCAGCGGGGTTCCCGCCGCCGGGTTGCCATAGATCAGCACGACCGTGGGCGGCATGTCCAGCCCGGCGCCGCGCGCGGCCTCGGCATGGTCGATCTCGGCAAAGATGCGTAGGCCGTTGTCGCCAAAGCCCGCGCGCAGCCGATCAAGCGTTTCGGCAAAGGGATAGGCGCTGCGCAGCCGGGTCGGGCCGTCATCGCCCGCCAAGGCAGGCAGCACCGTCGCCGCCGCCAGCACCGCACCGACCGCCAGAATGCGTCCAAAACCCCGGATCATGCCGCGCCCTCCGCCAGTTCGCCATCGACGGCATCCATGACGCGCGCCGAATAGACCAGGGCCGCGCCAGCGTTCAGCGAGACGGCGACGCCCAGGGCCTCGGTGATCTGATCGCGGGTCGCGCCGGCCTTGACGGCGGCGGCGGCATGAACCGCGATGCAGCCATCACAGCGCGTGGTGACCGCGACGGCCAATGCGATCAGCTCGCGCGTGCGGGGGTCCAGATGGCCGGTCTTGTCACCGGCACCCGACAGCATCTGATAGCCGCGCAACGTGTCGGGGCTGGCCTTGCCGATCTCGGCGATGCGCGCCATCAGCCGCGCGCGATAATCCTTCCAGTTCAGCATCGGTTGCTCCTTCTTTGGGCAAGGATAGGCGATGCGGGCGGGCGGGTTCATGTCAGAACGGCTCATTCTGCTGTCAGATCGTCTTGATTGCGGGTGATCCGGGGGCGGGGGCGGCATGATCGCGGCGGCCGTGGCCGGGGTCTTGCCGACCCCGATGCTGTCCGGGCCGGTGCAACGGCTGCGTGGCCAATCCCTGCGCCACGCTCTTCTTTCTTGCCCAAATACGCATCCGCACCCGCCAGCCGGGCGCCGCCGGGCAGGGGGTCAGGCGCGGCGATACAGCCCCCGGAACCGCGCCAAGGCGTCCTCAAAGGCTTTGCGCAGGCCAGCCTCCGGCGCGATTTCGCGGGCGATCGGCGGGGCTGTGCACACCTCTGTGGCATCCGCGCCGGTCGCTGCCATCAGCCCCAGCCGGGCCGCGCCAAAGGCCGCGCCGAAATCGCCCGAACGCGGCAGCAGCACCGGCAGGTCCAGTGCCGTTGCAATCGCCTTCAGCCAGTAATCCGACCGCGCCCCGCCGCCAAGCGCCAGCAGCGCGCGCGGGTCGGAACCGGCGGCTCGCAGCGCGTCCAGGTTGTCGGCCAGGGCAAAGGCCACCCCCTCCAGCAGCGCCTGGGTCAGCGCCGCGCGGTCGCTGCGGGCGCTGATTCCGGTGAACGACGCCCGCGCGGCCGCGTCGTTATGCGGCGTGCGCTCGCCCGCCAGATAGGGCAGAAAGGTCACCTCGCCCGGCGCGCGCAGATCGGGGCCAAGCGCCCGGGTCAGATCGGCGGGCGTTGACCCGGTGACCCCCGCGAACCATTCCAGCGCGGCAGAGGCCGACAGGATCACCCCCATCTGATGCCACATGCCGGGAAGCGCGTGGCAAAAGGCGTGGACGGCGCTGTCCGGGCGCGGGCGATAGGTCGCGGTCGCGGCAAACAGCACGCCCGAGGTGCCCAGGCTGACAAAGCCCTGCCCCTCGGCAATGGTGCCCGCGCCGATGGCGGTTGCGGCATTGTCGCCCGCCCCACCGGCCACGGGCACGCCAGCGGGCAGGCCAAAGCCGGCGGCAATCCGGGGGCGCAGGCGGCCCGAGACCGCGCTGCCCTCGATCAGCGGGGGCATCTGGTCGCGCCGCATCCCCGAGGCCGCCAGCAGCGCATCCGACCAGTCGCGTGCGCCGGTCTCCAGCCAGCCTGTGCCAGAGGCGTCCGACATCTCGGCCACGCGCTCGCCGGTCAGCCACAGGCGCAGGTAGTCCTTGGGCAGCAGAACGCAGGCGACACGCGCGAAGGCCGCCGGTTCGTGTTCGGCCATCCAGGCCAGCTTGGGCGCGGTAAAGCCGGGAAAGACGATATTGCCGGACATCGCGCGGAATCGCGGGTCGGCGTCCAGTCGGGCGGCCTGTTCATGGCTGCGGCTGTCGTTCCACAGGATCGCCGGGCGGATCACCCGGTCGGCCTCGTCCAGCACCACCGCGCCATGCATCTGCCCCGACAGGCCGATGCCTGCCACGCCCGACAGATCGTGCCCCGCCGCCAGTTCGCTCAGCGCGGCCTGCGTCGCGGCGATCCATTGGGCGGGGTCTTGCTCGGCCCAGCCATCCCGCGGGCGCGCCACCGACAGACCCGCCTGCGCCTGCGCCAGCAGCCGCTGATCGCCGTCGATCACCACCACCTTCACCCCCGAGGTGCCAAGGTCGATCCCAAGGTACATCGCGCCCCCCTTCTTGCGGGCCGACTGTCGGGCATTATCGCGGCTGAGGCAACGCCCGCGCCTCAGGCGCGCAGGTCGGCCAGCACCGGGCGCCGCATCGTCAGCAGCGCAGGCAGCAGCGCCAGCAGGGCCGCCAGGCTGACGAAGCCGGCGACCAGATGCGCCTCGGGCCAGCCCAGGCCGGCGTCCAGGTGGATGTCGGTGCGGGCGCTGATGACGGCGGCGATGACCCGCGCCGCCAGCAGCCCCAGGCCAAGCCCGAGCACCGCCCCCGCCGCGATCAGCGCCACGGCATAGCCCCAGGTCAGCGCAAAGACGAACCGCGCCGGCGCGCCCAGGCCCCGCAGCAGCGCCAGCCGTCGCGCGATCAGCCGGGTCAGCAGCATCAGCCCTGCCAGCACCGCGACGGTCACCAGCACCTGCGTCACCAGGGCCAGCACCGACATTGCCTGACGCACATCGCCCATCAGCCCGTGCAGCCGCGCCAGCACCGTGCCAGGGAAAAACGCCATCGTCTGATCGGTGCTGAACTGCGCCTGAAGGCCATAGGTCGCGGCCAGGCTGTCGGCCTGCACGACAACCGCCGGGGTGCCGGGAAACGCCGCCGGATCAAAAGGCGGGCCAAGCCGCCCATCCCAACCGGGGCCATGGCCATTGGGCAAGGCGTGCATTTCCCACAGCGTTTCGATGGGGACCAACAGGGCGCGATCCCAGGGCGTGCCGGTGCGCGCCATGCGGCCGGTGACGGTCAGATCGCTGCCCTCATGCGCGTGATCCTCGGCGTCGTGGCCGATGCCATGGGCGGGGGTGAAGCTGGTACCGATGGCCAGGGGGACGTCGGCACCGGCGATGGCCTCGGATTCGGTGGCGAAGGCACGACCCTCGGCCAGCGGGCCGGACAGATGCGCGGCCAGTTCCGCGGTGGTGCCGACCACCGGCGCGCCGTGATAGCTGTCGCCAAAGCCGATGGGCGCGGCCAGCAGGGTGTTGGGATGGCGGGCGATCGCATCCCAGGTCGGCCCGTCGATCAGCGCCATGTCGCTGGCTTGCAGATAGACGGCGGCCAGCATCGCGGTGATGTCGCTGCCGGGCCGCGCGATGACCAGATCGAAGCGGTCGGCGGCGCGTGCGGTGCCGGCGCGCAGCCCGCGTTCTTGGGCGATCAACCCGGTGCCGATGCCCACCGACACGGCGATCAGCGCCACAAAGGTCGCGCTGATCCAGCCCTGCCGCCGGATCAGCCCGGCCAGCAGCGGGGCGATGCGATAGCCGCGCAGCACCAGGGCGCCGATCACCATGGCCGGGGCCAGCAGCGCCGCCAGCAGCAGCAGATCCTGCGCCAGATTGGGAAGGGCGGCCCATAGATCAGCCATGGCTGTCCCCCACGATACGGCCATCGGCCAGGTCGATCAGCCGGTCCGCAGCCCGGTGCAGCGCGGGGTCATGGCTGACGACGACCAGCATCCGTCCCCGGTCGCGCGCGAGCACCAGCAGATCGGCGGTCAGTCGGTCGGCGTGGTCACGGTCCAGGCTGGCGGTCGGTTCATCCGCCAGCAGGATTGGCGGATCGCAGGCCAGGGCGCGGGCCATGGCGATGCGCTGACGCTCACCCCCGGAAAAGCTGGCGGTGGGGCGGTGCGGATCGGCGATGCCCAACCGCGCCAGCCCATCCGCCGCCCGCGCCCGGATCGCCGCCCGCGCCGCGCGCGCCGCGTAAAGCGCGGGCAGGGCGGCATTGTCCAGCGCGGTCAATTCCTCGAACAGCAGCGGATCCTGGAACACCAGGCCGATATGGTCGCGGCGAAAGGCGGCGCGACCGGCGTCGGGCAGGGCGGCGATGTCATGCCCGCCCCATTCAACGCGCCCACCCACCGGAATCAGCCCTGCCATCGCCGCCAGCAGCGTGGATTTGCCTGCACCCGAAGGCCCGCGCAGCACCACCGCCTGCCCCGGCGCCAGATGCAGATGCGGCACCGCCAGCAGCCGCCGCCCACTGTCGGCATCGCAGGTCAGGTTGTCGATCCGCAGATCGGGGGTGGTTGGGGTCGCTGTCATCCTGCCCCTGTCATAGCGCGCGGGATGTAACCGTTTCATGGCAGGCGCAGCGTGTAATAATCTAACATATTCAAGATCTTGGCGCTACGATTGTCACGAAACTTTAGCACCGCGTTACAATTTCGTCGCGCGCTGCCGCTAGGGCTTGGGCCGAAACCACCCCTTCGCAGAGGAACCGCCATGATTCGCATCCTGTTTGGCACCGCCGCGGCGCTGTGCCTGGCCACCGCCGCCCATGCCGAAGACCTGCCGCAGGCCGGCAGCGACTGGTTCAAGGCCGGTCAGGCCACCATCACCGAGCGTCTGGCCGTGGCCCCGATCACCAGCCGCGCCAAGAACGTCATCCTGTTCACCGCCGATGGCAACGGCGTCGGCACCAACTATGCGATCCGGCTGTTCAGCGGCCAGCAGGCGGGCGGTCTGGGCGATGACTATGTGCAGCCGCAGGAAACCTTCCCGCATCTCGCGCTGGTCAAGACCTATTCCTCGAACGGGCAGACGCCGGACAGCGCGCCGACCGCCGCCGCGATGAACAGCGGCATCAAGACCAAGAACGACATGATCAACATTCTGGATACGGTCAATGTCGGCGATTGCGCCGCCGGTGCGAATGCCGGGACCAAGACCTTTGCCGAGATCGTCAACGGCATGGGCAAATCGGTCGGCGTCATCTCGACCGCGCGGATCACCCATGCGACCCCGGCGGCGGTCTATGCCCGCACCGTGAACCGCGATTATGAGGACAACTCGGCCCTGCCCGAGGGCTGCGATCAGAAAGACATTGCCGATCAGCTGATCGACCAGATGAAGGCCGGCGTGATCGACCTGGCCCTGGGCGGCGGGCGCGCGCATTTCCTGCCCAAGGGCACCAAGGATGTCGAGGACAAGGAAGGCAAGCGCACCGACGGCCGCAACCTTATCGAAGAGGCGCAGGCGGCGGGCGCGCAGGTGGTGTTCGGCGATCAGGATTTCGCCGCGCTGAGCACGGCGGGCAACAACGCCCCGATCCTGGGCCTGTTCGGGGCCAGCCACATGAAATATGAGGTCGACCGGACCGGTGAGCCGTCGCTGGCCGAAATGACCGAGGCCGCGATCAAGACGCTGTCGTCGAATGACAACGGCTTTTATCTGAACATCGAGGCGGGCCGGGTCGATCATGCCAACCACGATGGCAACCTGGCGCGCACCCTGTCGGACGGCAAGGCCTTTGCCGATGCGATCGCCAAGGCGATGGAGATGACCAAACCCGAGGACACGCTGATCATCGTCACCGCCGACCATGAACATGCGATCACCTTCAACGGCTATTGCGGCCGTGGGTCCAACATCCTGGGCCTGTGCATGGAGGAGAACGAGCAGGGCGTCGAACATAACGGCAAGCCGAACCTGGGTGCTGATGGCAAGCCCTATACCGTCGCCGGTTTCCTGAACGGCGCCGGTTCGGTTCTGGTCGAGCAGCCCGCCGCCGAAGGCATGGCTGGCATGTCGGGCATGGATGGCATGGGCGGCATGTCGGGCATGACCGCCGAGGCCACGCCGCTGTTCGCCGCGCCCGAAGGCCGCCCGGTGGTGACCGAGGAACAGGCGACCGATGTCGATTACCTGCAACAGGCGCTGATCCCGATGAGCTCGGAAACCCATTCGGGCGAGGATGTCGCAGTCTTTGCACGCGGCCCCTGGGCGCATCTGTTCGGCGGTGTGATCGAACAGAACGTCATCTTCCATGTGATGAACCACGCCGTCACCGCCGAGTGACCTGACCATCATCGCAGCGGGCCGGGGTATCCCCGGCCCGTTCGTCGTGAAAGGACTGCCCATGAACCGCCGCCGCCTGCTGGCCATGGCCCCGCTGATGATGGCGCCCGGCCTTCTGCGCGCCGAGGCCGACACGCCGATCCGGCTGCGCGATTTGTATAACAAGGATCTGACCTTTTCCGACCGCGCCCTTGCCGCGCAAGGCAAGACCCTGACCGTGGCCGGGTTCATGGCACCGCCGCTGAAGGCGGATTCGGTGTTTTTCGTGCTGACCAACCGCCCGATGGCCGTCTGCCCGTTCTGCGAACCGGGGATGCCCTGGCCCGATGACATCCTGGCGGTCTATGCCCGCCGCACCGTTACCGTGATCGCCTTCAACATCCCGATCCATGTGACCGGCGTGCTGGAGCTGGGCGACCAGACCGACCCCGAGCTGGGCTTTTATTCCAAGGTGCGGCTGACCAACGCCACCTATCGCCGGGCTTAGGCGCCTTTGACCGCGCCCCGGTCTGGGCCTATGACAGGCGGCAGGGCCGCGCGGCGGCCAAAGGGGCCTGTGATGAGCGATTCACCTGTTTTCCTGAACGGCCCGCTGATGGGCCATGTCGTGCGCATGTCGCTGACCGCCAGCATCGGGCTGATGGCGATGTTCGCGGTCGATTTCGTCGACATGGTGTTCATCGCCATGCTGGGCAATCACGCCCTGGCGGCGGCGGTCGGCTATGCCGGGACGCTGCTGTTCTTTACCAATGCGGTGAACATCGGCCTGTCGATCGCCGCCGGATCGCTGGTCGCGCGCGCGCTTGGCGCGGGGCGGCCCGGTGATGCGCGGCGGCAGGCGACCAATGTGGCGATGCTGGCGGCGCTGACCGGGCTGGTGCTGCCGGTGCTGATCCTGCCGAACCTGACGGCGATCCTGCGCGCGCTGGGGGCCGAGGGCGAGGTGGCACGGCTGGCGGCGCGCTATGTCATCATCATCCTGCCGACGATGGCGGCTGTTGCCGTGGCGATGACGGCGATGGCGGTGCTGCGTGCCCATGGCGACGCGCGCCGGTCGATGATGGCGACGCTGTATGGCGGCATCGTCAATGCGGTGCTGGACCCGATCTTCATCTTTGCCCTGGGGCTGGGGCTGGATGGCGCGGCGGTGGCGACGGTGCTGGCGCGGCTGACCATGCTGGCGTTGTCGCTGCGCCCGGCGGTGCAGGTGCATGACGCCTTCGCGCGCCCCTCGCTGGCGGGGCTGAGGCCCGACCTGCGCGCGATCAACGCCATCGCTTTGCCAGCGGTGCTGACCAATATCGCGACGCCCGTGGGCAATGCCATCGTCACCCGCGAGTTGGCGCGGTTCGGCACCGATGCCGTCGCCGCGATGGCGGTGATCGGGCGGCTGACGCCGGTGGCTTTTGCGGTGATCTTTGCGCTGTCGGGCGCGATTGGCCCGATCATCGGCCAGAACGCGGGCGCGGGCCGCGCCGACCGGGTGCGCGCCGCCTTTGCCGCCGGGCTGGTGTTCACCGCCGCTTATGTCGCGGCGGTCAGCCTGATCCTGTTCGTGCTGCGCGCGCCCCTGTCCGACCTGTTCGAGGCCGAGGGCCTGACCCGCGCCCTGATCTATCTGTTCTGCGGGCCGCTGGCGGGGCTGATGTTCTTCAACGGCGTCATCTTCGTCGCCAATGCCAGTTTCAACAATCTGGGGCGGCCGCTGTATTCCACCGCGATCAACTGGGGCCGTCACACCATCGGCACCTGGCCGCTGGCGGTGATCGGCGCTTGGACGATGGGTGCGGCGGGGGTGTTGATCGGGCAGGCTCTGGGCGGGATCGTTTTTGCCGTGATCGCCTGGCTCGTGGCGCGGCAGGTGATGGCCACGCCCGACGCGGCCTCCAAAGCCACGCCCGGCTGGGCACAGGCCCGGCTGCACGCGCTGTTCGGACGTCGCGGGTGGTAGCGCGGCCTTACGCCGCCTGAATCCCTGCCGCGCCGGTCAGCACGGCATGCAGCGCCGCCGGATCGGCATTGGCGCGCAGCTTGGTGCGGATCTCGGGGCTGCGCAGGGTGCGCGAGACCAAGGCAAGCGCCTTCAGGTGGTCGACCCCGGTGCTGGAGGGCGCCAGCAGCGCAAAGATCAGATCGACCGGCTGGCGGTCGACGGCATCGAAATCCATCGGCTTGTCCAGCCGGATGAACACCCCCGACACCGCCGACAGCCCGTGCAGCCGCGCATGGGGCAGGGCGACGCCGTGCCCCACGCCGGTCGGCCCCAGGCTTTCGCGTTCCTGAAGCGCGTCGATGATCTCGGCGGCGGGCAGCCCGTAGACGGCATGGGCAATCTCACCCAGATCCTGAAACATCCGCTTCTTGCTGGTGCATTGCCCCAGCACCTTGACGGCGGCCGGTTTCAACAGATGGGACAGTTGCATGACGATCCTTCCAGGGGCCGCCCGCCGCGGCGCGGGTCAGGCCAGGTTGCGCGGGTCGATCCAGCCGACATTGCCGTCTTCACGGCGATGCACGACGTTCACGCCGCCATGTTTTTCATTGCGGAACACCAGCAGCGGCAGGTTTGCCAGCTCCATCTGCATCACCGCTTCCCCCACTGACAGGGTTTGCACCTTTGCTTCCATCTCGGCAACGATGACGGGCGCGGTGCTGTCGGAACCGGCGTGGTCATCATCGTCATCCTGTGCGGCCAGCACATAGTGCGGTGCGCTGGCATATTCAACCGGGGTGGCGCGATCGCGGGAATGATCCTTCAGCCGCCGCTTGTGGCGGCGCATCTGCTTGTCCATCTTTTCGCGGCAGGATTCAAAGGCGGCGTAAACTTCCGAGGCATGGCCGCGCGCGGTGACGTTCAGACCAGTGGACAGATGCACGCTCGCCTCGCAGACGAACTCATGCGCGTTCTTGGAAAACGTGACGATCGCATCGGTGGGACGCTGGGAATATTTGCCGACAGTCTCGTCCAGTTCGGTGCGGACATGGGTTTGCAGGGCATCACCGATGTCAATCTGTTTTCCGCTGATCTGATAGCGCATGGACGGCTCCTTTCGGGTGAAACTGGCCCACGCGCGCCCGGTATCGGGCGCCCGTCGGCCGGGGTGAAAAGATGGAACGGGACAGGCGGGGCAACACCGGATCGGTTGTGAATCGGAACGCCTGCGGTTGTTTTCCGTGCTCGGTCATTGCCTTCATTTGGCGCTGTATCGGCCCGGCTTGTCAACGGCGAGTTGTGCGGATCGGCGGAGGCGCGCGTCAGCCGACCTGGAAGGTATCGCCCAGATAGACGCGGCGCACATCGTCATTGGCGATGACCTGATCGGTGGTCCCGCTCATCAAGACGCGGCCATCGTGAAGGATATAGGCGCGGTCGACGATGCCCAGCGTTTCGCGCACGTTGTGATCGGTGATCAGCACCCCGATGCCGCGCGATTTCAGGTCATGGACCAGGGCGCGGATCTCGCCCACGGCGATCGGGTCGACCCCGGCGAAGGGTTCGTCCAGCAAGAGATAGCGCGGGTCGGCGGCCAGGCAGCGGGCGATCTCGGCGCGGCGACGTTCGCCGCCGGACAGCGCCAGTGCGGGCGCGCCACGCAGGTGTTCGATGGAAAAATCGCCCAGCAATTCCTCAAGCCGTTCGCGGCGCTTGTGGCGGTCGGGAATCCAGATTTCCAGCACCGCCATGATGTTGTCCTCGACCGAGAGGCCGCGAAAAATCGACACCTCTTGCGGCAGATAGCCGATGCCCAGACGCGCGCGGCGGAACATCGGCAGGGCGGTGGCGTCGGTGCCGTCGATGATGACCTGGCCCGCGTCGGGGGTGATCAGACCGGCGATGTTGTAAAAGCAGGTGGTCTTGCCCGAGCCGTTCGGACCCAACAGCGCCACCACCTCGCCCCGCGCCAGATCCAGCGAGACGTCGCGGATCACCGGGCGGTTGCGATAGCTTTTGCGCAGGCCGCGGATCGACAGGCCGGATGCGGCGGCGGGCGTCATCAGTTGCCGCCGGGTTGCAGGATCGACCGCACGCGGCCATCGACGCTGGCCGATCCGGTTTTCAGATCAACCACCATGCGGTTGCCCGACAGCACGTTCTGGCCCTGCGCCAGCATGACATTGCCGGTCAGCGTGACCTGACCGCTGTCGACCTCATACACGGCCTCATCGGCTTCGGCGGCATCCGGCCCGCTGACCAGCGTAACCTTGCCGGTGGCATGCAGGCGGCGGATCTGCGACTGGCCCTTGTCGCCATATTCCACCCGAACGCTGGTGGCCGACAGCCGCATCTGGCCCTGGCCGATCACCACATTGCCACTGAAGGTCGCGGCGCCGCTGGCCTGATCGACCGACAGGCTGTCGGCCGAAACCTCGACCGGGGCCGAGGTGTTGGCGCGCACCCCGCCAAAGGCCACGGCCTGCTGCGCGGCAAGCGCCTGCGGCAGCGCCATCAGCGCCAGGATCAGGGCGGTCGCGGCGGCGTTCGGGATCATGGGCATCGGTCACTCCTGCTGGGGCTGATATATCAGGCGCACGCCGCCGGTGAAATCAAGAACATGCGCGCCAGTTTCCCCGCCGTGCAGCGTCATCGCCCCGGCGGTCAGGCGGCCAAAGGGCGCGGTCGCGGTGACGGTGCCGGGCGCGGTCAGCCGCGAATCGGTGGTGCTGGCGGTCATCGATTGGGTCGCAAGGCTATACCCGGTCGAGGTCGACAGCCGCACCCCGCCCGCCAGTTCGATCTGCCGACCGCCGGCATCGACGCCGCCCTGATCGGCCAGCACATGCGCGATCAGCCCCTGCGGCGTGGTCAGCCGCAGGTTCAGCGCCTGCGCGCTGACCGCACCATCCGCCCCCGGCAACGCATTGCTGGCCGACAGCACAACCGCACTGCCGTCCGCCGTGGTGCCGGAATAGGTGGGCCGCCCCAGGCGCGGTTCGCGGGTCATCTTGTCGACATCGACCTGGGCATAGGGCAGGGCGGCATCGGGATCGGCCTTGTCCGAGATCAGGAACATCGTCGACAGCACCGCCAAAGCGGCCAGCGGCAGCGCCACTTTCAGCGCATTCACCATCCGGGTGCGGCTGGCGCAGAACGCCCCCTGCGCGCGGGCGCGCGGATCCGGCTTTTGCAGATCGGGGGCGCGCCCGCCCATCACACCACCCCGGCGCGCAGGCAATCATGGATGTGCAAGATGCCCTCGGGGCGGCCATCGCCGTCAGGGTCGATGGCGAACAGGCAGGTGATCTTGCGGTCGTTCATCAGCCCCACGGCGGCCTCGGCCAGGGCCTGCGGGGCGATGCTGCGCGGCGCGCGGGTCATCACCTGCGCGGCGGTATGCGACAAAAGCCCGTCCATATGCCGCCGCAAATCGCCATCGGTGATGATCCCGGTCAGCCGCCCCGCCGCATCGGTGACACCGACCACGCCGAAACCCTTTTGACTGATCGCCAGCAGGGCATCGGGCATCGGCGTATCCTCAGACACCAAGGGCATGTCGCGGTGCATCAGATCAGCCACTTTCGACAGCCGCGCGCCCAGCTTGCCGCCGGGATGGAAGGTGCGGAAATCCTCGGGCGAGAAGGCGCGATGTTCCATCAGCGCCACCGCCAGGGCATCACCCAAGGCCAGCGTCATCGTGGTCGAGGTGGTCGGCACCACGCCGGTGCCGCAGGCCTCGGGCGCGGCGGGCAGCAGGATCGCCACATCCGATTGCCGCAGCAGGGTCGAACCTTCGCGCGACGCCACCCCGATCAGCGGGATCTGGAACCGCCGGGTATGGGCCACGATGTCCGACAGTTCCGGCGTCTCGCCCGAGTTCGACAGCACCAGCACCACATCGGCAGGCGTGACCATGCCCAGATCGCCGTGGCTGGCCTCGCCCGGATGGACATATTGCGCGGGCGTGCCGGTGCTGGCCAGCGTCGCCGCGATCTTGCGCCCGATATGGCCCGACTTTCCCATGCCGGACACGATCACCCGGCCCTTGGCGGCCAGGATCGTATCGACCGCGCGGGCGAAACTGTCGCCCAGGCTGGCCGACAGGCGGGTCAGGGCGTCGGCCTCGATCCCGATGACGCGGCGGGCGGTGACCAGGAAATCAGTGGTGGAAGATGTCATTGGTATCGTCCCAGCCCATCAGATCCAGCACCGCGCGGGTCGGCAGGAAGTCGAATGTCGCCTGCGCCAGGGCTGTCCGCCCCTCACGCGCAAGGCGTTCGGACAGCACGTCGCGCAGCCGGTGCAGATACAGCACATCGGATGCCGCGTAATCCAGTTGTGCCGCCGTCAGATCCGCCGCGCCCCAGTCCGAAGTCTGCTGCATCTTTGAAATGTCGACCCCGACCAGTTCCTGCAACAGATACTTCAGCCCGTGCCGGTCGGTATAGGTGCGCACCATTTTCGAGGCGATCTTGGTGCACCAGACCGGTGCCGTGACCACGCCGAAGGCGCGGTGCAGCGCGGCGATGTCGAAGCGGCCAAAGTGGAACAGCTTCAGCACCGTGGGATCGGCCAGCAGCCGTTCCAGATTGGGCGCACGGGTCTGACCCAGGGCGATCTGCACCAGATGCGCGTTGCCATCGCCCGAGGACAGTTGCACCAGGCACAGCCGATCCCGGCGCGGGTCAAGACCCATCGTTTCGGTGTCGATGGCGACGACCGGACCAAGGTCCAGCCCGTCGGGCAGGTCATTCTGGTAAAGGTGATGGGTCATGTGGCATCCTTTCGGACCCCTATGTGGCGTGTTGCACCGGATTTTGCCAGTGTGTCGCATCGCCCCGTGCCAAACAAAAACCCCGGCTTCAGTTGCCTGAAGCCGGGGTTTTTGGTGCCCAGAAGAGGACTCGAACCTCCACGCCTTGCGGCACACGGACCTGAACCGTGCGCGTCTACCAATTCCGCCATCTGGGCCGGTTTGGTAGAGGGCGATGTATCGCGGGGCACCGGGGGTGTCAACGGGGCGCGCGACGATTTTTTCGCGCGCACCGCGATCGGGTCAAAGCGCCAGGAAATCGGCGATGGCGTCGACCGCCTGGGCATGGGTCGCGGCGCGGTCGAAGCCGGGGGCCTGATCGCAGATCGGGTCTTCGCCCTCATCCCGCAGCAGGGCGGGGCCGTCGGGCTTACACAGGCCCAGAAAGCCGAAATGATCGGTATCGGGCAGGGTGATCTGCTGCGCCCTGGGCAGGTTCGCCAACAGGCCGCTGGCCTGCGGGTCCACCGCCAGCAACGGCTGACCCAGCGACAGCAGCAGCGTCGGCATGTCGATGGCGCGCAGGCTTTCGTCAGTCATGCCAAAGCCGAAGGCCGGATCGACACCGATGACGGCACCGATGCGCGGATCGCGCATGTCGCTTTCCCATTCCGGGGGCAGGGTGGTCAGATCGACGCCGCCCTTGGCCAGAAACGCGCAATCTTGGGCCTCGGGGTGACTGTCGCAATAGGCGGTGTACGCGGTCCGGTCCATCCGCGCCCCCGCGATGTTCAGCGCCGTGGCCCCGCCCAGCGAAAAGCCCAGGATGCTGATTCGCGCCGGGTCGACATGCGGGCCGAAGGTCGGATCGGCCAGTGCCGCGTCCAGCGCCGCCCGAATGTCGGCGGCGCGGTCATGCAGCAGCACCGACCGCCGCGGCGAGCTGTCGCCCGAGGTGCTGCCGGGGTGGTTCAGCCCCAGCACCATCGCGCCACGCGCCACCAGCCCTTCGGCCAGCCAGCCCAGCCCATCCATATTGCCGCCCGAGCCGTGCGAGATCACCACCAGCGGGCGTTGCCCTTCGGTAAGCCCGGCCCCGACCATCGCTTGCGTGCCGTGAAAGACCGGGTTGTCACCGATCAGCCCAGGGTAGGTGCGGCTACCGGCCGGATACCAGATCGACCCGGCAATAAGTGCGCCACGATGGGCGGCGGGTATGTCCAGCCGGTCATAGCCGGGCAGGTCGGCGGCGTTTGCACCCCCGGCGATCAGGGTGGCGCAAAGGGCGGTCATCATCATGCGTTTCATGGCAGATCCTTTCTGTTGCCGGTCATCCCCCTGCCACCCGTTGCACGACTTTGGCGTCCTGAAATCGGTTTCAGGACGCGCGGAACCGGTTTCAGGTCTAAACCGACCCCAAAGAAGGAGACGCCATGCCCAGCCTGCCGATTCCCGCCTTTGCCGCGCTTGTGCTGATGTTCCTGCTGCTGCGGCTTTGGCAACGCGAGGGGCCGGGACGGGGCCTCGTGCCGCTGGTGGCGCTGGTTGCGCTTCAGTCGGGACTGGTCGCGGGCGCACAGCATTGGGGCATCGGCTGGATGCGCGCGCTGCAACCTGTGACGGCGGCCATGGTTCCAGCGCTGGCCTGGGCCAGCCTGTCCGTCACGGCCCTGGGCAGGCCCGCACGCGACATGACCCCGCATCTGGCTGTGCCGCTTGCGGTGGCGGTGCTGATGCTGCCCGGCGCGCCCGTGGCCCTGGCCGAGCCGCTGATCCCCGCGCTTTACCTGGGTTGCGCCGTGGCGATCTGGCGCCAGACCGGGCGCGATCTGCCGCGCCTGTCGCTGGGGGCCGAGGCAGGCGCCGTGCGGATCTGGCGCACCATCGCGGCGATCCTGGTGCTGTCGGCGCTGTCCGATCTGGTGATTGCCGGGGCGATCCTTGCAGGGGTCAGGGCTGCGGTGCCGTGGATCATCGCGATCACCACCTCGGCCAGCCTGCTGACTTTGGGCGTTCTGGCGCTGTCGCCTGACGTCGATCCGCCCGGTGATGCGCCGACCGATGCGGCGGGCGATGCCGTCGCCCCTACGGATCAGGACCGCGCCCTGGTGGATCGCCTGAATGCGTTGCTGACCGATGAGGCGCTGTGGGCCGACTCCGATCTGACGCTGACCCGGCTGGCGCGGCGGCTGCATGTTCCGGTCAAGGCGCTGTCAGCGGCGATCAACCGTCAGACCGGCGGCAATGTCAGCCGCCATGTGAACGGCTTTCGCATCCGCCATGCCTGCGGTCTGCTGGCGCAGGGGGCCGATGTGACGCGGACGATGCTGGACAGCGGCTTTGCCACCAAGTCGAACTTCAACCGCGAATTTCTGCGGGTGACGGGCAAAACTCCGTCGCAATGGCGGGCGGGGCTGCCGGACGCGCTTGCCCCGACACCCGGCAGCGACTATCACGGGGGCGCAGCAGATGAGGGGTAAGGCCATGTCCAAGCTGGTGACGATCTATGGTGGCTCGGGCTTTGTGGGGCGCTATGTCGCGCGGCGCATGGCGCGGTTGGGCTGGCGCGTGCGCGTGGCCGTTCGCCGCCCGGACGAGGCCGGCTTCGTGCGCCCCTATGGCGCCGTGGGGCAGGTCGAACCGATCCTGTGCAACATCCGCGATGATGCCAGCGTCGCCGCCGCGATGACCGGCGCGGATGCCGTGATCAACTGCGTCGGCATCCTGGTGCGCGAGGGGCGCAACAGCTTTCCCGCCGTCCAGATCGAGGGCGCCGAGCGCGTTGCCCGGTTGTCGGCGGCGGCGGGCGTGGCGCGGATCGTCCACATCTCGGCCATCGGCGCGAATGGCGATAGCCTGGCCGCCTATGCGCGCAGCAAATGGGACGGCGAGCAAGCCGTGCTGAAACACCGCCCGGATGCGGTGATCCTGCGGCCCTCGGTCATCTTCGGGGTCGAGGATCAGTTCCTGAACAAGTTCGCCACCATGACCCGCTTTGGCCCGGTGCTGCCGCTGGTCGGCGGCAACACCCGGTTCCAGCCGGTCTGGGTGGATGACGTCGCACAAGCTGCCGTCAAGGCCGCCGTGGGCGAGGCCGCGCCCGGCATCTATGAGCTGGGCGGCCCCGAGGTGATGACCCTGCGCCAGGCCATCAGGCAGATGCTGAACACGATCCAGAGGCAGCGGCTGGTGGTGAACCTGCCGTTCTGGGCTGGCGGGCTGATGGGTAATGTGCTGGACGCGGTGCAATTCCTGACCGGCGGGCTGCTGACCAACCGCATCCTGACCCGCGAACAGGCCTATCTGCTGAAATCCGACAACGTGGTGTCGCCCGACGCGCGGGGCTTTGCCGATCTGGGCATCACCCCCACCGCGGTCGAGGCCGTGGCGCCGGATTACCTGTGGCGCTTCCGCCCCTCGGGTCAATATGCCGACATCAAGGAATCCGCGCGTCAGTTGCGGTCGCATTAAGCCATGCCCGATACCATCGTCGCCGCGCTGCTGGGCCTGCTTGAGGGCCTGACCGAGTTCATCCCGGTGTCATCCACCGGCCATGTGCTGCTGGCCGGGCACTTCCTGGGCTTCGACAACCCCGGCCGCGCATTCGAGGTGCTGATCCAGCTTGGCGCGATCCTGGCGGTGTTCGGCGTCTATGCCCGCAAGGTCGTGCAGACCTTTGCCAGCCTGGGCCATGACCCGCAGGCGCGGCACTTCCTGGCCAGCATCATCATCGGTTTTGCCCCGGCAGTGGTGATCGGCGTTCTGGCGCATGATTTCATCAAGACGGTGCTGTTTGAAACGCCGATGCTGATCGCGATCATGCTGATCCTGGGGGGTATCGTGCTGGTCGTGGTCGACCGGATGCCGCTGCAGCCCCGCCACGACAATGCCGAAAGGTTCCCGCTGCCGATGGCACTGGCGATCGGCTTCATCCAGTGCCTTGCGATGATCCCCGGCGTGTCGCGGTCGGGCGCGACCATCGTGGGCGCGCTGGCCATGGGCGCCAGCAAGCGCGCGGCGGCCGAGTTTTCGTTCTTTCTGGCGATGCCCACGATGCTGGGCGCCTTTGTCTATGACTTCTGGAAGAACCGCGATGTGCTGGACAGCGCCGCCATGGGCACCATTGCCATCGGCTTTGTCTGCGCCTTCATCACCGCGACGATCGTGGTGCGGGGGCTGCTCGGCTATGTCTCGCGGCATGGCTATGGGGTGTTCGGCTGGTGGCGAATCATCGTCGGAACGGTGGTTCTGGTCGCGCTTTTGGTCGGGTAGGTCCGGTTTGATACCTTGTTTTTGCCGCCTTGCCCGAAAAACCGGCGGCGCGGCGAAAATATCTGGCATAAACGTCAGCATTGCTGACTTTTATTTCTGAACGGCATTCGATAGCACCTGTCCGAACAGTCCCGATTTCGGAAGGCGCAGCCATGGCCACGCAAAAGATGCTGAAATTCGTCGCCACCCCCCGGCAGATGCCGGAAAAGCGTGCGGCCAGTGAACGCGCAGATGATTTCCATGAGATTTACCGACAGTTCGCAGCCCAGAAGGCCGAGGAACAGGCCAGCCGGTGCAGCCAATGCGGCGTGCCCTATTGCCAGAACCACTGCCCGCTGCACAACAACATCCCCGACTGGCTGCGCCTGACCGCCGAGGGCCGCCTGCGCGAGGCCTATGAGATCAGCCAGGCCACCAACACCTTCCCCGAGATCTGCGGCCGCATCTGCCCGCAGGACCGCCTGTGCGAGGGCAATTGCGTCATCGAACAATCGGGCCATGGCACCGTCACCATCGGCGCGATCGAGAAATACATCACCGACACCGCCTGGGAAAACGGCTGGGTCAAGCCGGTCACCCCCGCCATCGAACGCGCCGAAAGCGTCGGCATCATCGGTGCCGGTCCGGGCGGTCTGGCCGCCGCCGAGGCGCTGCGCCGCGCCGGTGTGCAGGTCACGATCTATGACCGCTACGACCGCGCGGGCGGGCTGCTGACCTATGGCATCCCCGGCTTCAAGCTGGAAAAGGACGTGGTGATGGACCGCGTGTCGCAGCTTGAACAATCGGGCGTGCAATTCGTGCTGAACTGCAATGTCGGCACCGATATCAGCTTTGACGCGATCCGTGGCAAACACGATGCGGTGCTGATCGCCACCGGCGTCTACAAGACCCGCGATCTGGACGGGCCGGGCGCGGGCCGCAACGGCATCGTGCGCGCCATCGACTATCTGACCGCCAGCAACCGCAAGAGCTTTGGCGATGACGTGCCGGATTTCGACAGCGGCGAATTGAACGCGGCGGGCAAGCGGGTGGTGGTCATCGGCGGCGGCGACACCGCGATGGACTGCGTGCGCACCGCCGTTCGGCAGGGCGCGGAATCGGTCAAATGCCTGTATCGGCGTGACCGCGCCAACATGCCCGGCTCGCAGCGCGAGGTGCAGAACGCCGAGGAGGAGGGCGTCGATTTCGTCTGGCTGACCCTGCCCGCCGGGTTCGACGGCGCCGATGCCGATGCGCCCGTGGCCAGCGTGCGCGTGCAGAAGATGCGCCTGGGTGCGCCCGATGTCAGCGGTCGTCAGGCCCCCGAACTGATCGAGGGTGCGGATTACGACGAAGGTGCCGATCTGGTCATCAAGGCCCTGGGGTTCGAGCCCGAGGACGTGCCGACCCTGTGGGGCGTGCCGGAACTGGCCGTCACCCGCTGGGGCACGATCAAGGCCGACCGCCACCACGCGACCAGCCTTGAGGGCGTCTATGCCGTGGGCGACATCGTGCGCGGCGCCAGCCTGGTGGTCTGGGCGATCCGCGACGGGCGCGAGGCTGCGGCGGCGATGCTGACCTATCTGGGCGGCGCGCAGGCGGTGGCGGCCGAATAAGCTGTGCTGCGGCCGTATGATCGCCGTCATGTCTGCGTATCTCTGGCGTATCTTTTGCGTATCACGCCAGCGAACGCAGGCAGCGATCCGGGCGCAACACCCGTAGGTTAATCGGTCAGCCTTGCTGACCCGAAGCGTGACGAAAGGATGAAGATGCGGATCGCACTGACCCTTCCCCTTTTGACCGTCCTGACCCTGCCGGTGGCGGCGGGCGCGGCCGGCTTTACCCCGCCCGAAGGCTGCACGCTGGACCTGACCATGCAGGGACGGGGCTGCGTCGTCGCCAATTACTATCGCTGCGACGGCGACGCGCCGGGTGATCGCCACAGCGCATTTGCCGACCGCGAGGGCGTGTTCTACGTCAGCCGCATCGACACCGAAACCCGCTGGATGGAAAGCTACAGCCCCGTCACCGGCGTGACCGAGCGGCTGGTGCCGGACGCCCATTCCCATGCCAGCTTCAGCCGCCTGCTGGCCACCGGCCGCGACGATTTTGACTTCGCCGTGGTCGGCAGCAACGGCGAGTTGCGGCGCTATCGCGGCCATGACCAACTGACCGGCGAAACCCGCGTCATCGACGGCGAACCGCTGGAAGTGACCAGCTTTGCCATCGACGTGATGGACGGCGACGGCAACATCCTGTCCAGCCGCAGGGGCCAGCAATTCATCCACCGCGCCGAACGGCTGTTCTTTGGCGGCCGCGACACCACCACCACGCCGGGCCAGCCCGATGTGCAATCGGTCGAAGATCCGGTCAGCTTTGCCCGCCCCGGCCAGCCCGGCTTCGGCGATGCCAAGCCGCAATATGACTGCGATCTGCTGATGACGGGCGCGCCCATCGGCGGTGCCGGATGACCGAGGCGCTGACCGACCTGCCCACCGAAGCGCCGCTGTTCGCGCGCTATCTGCCGGGGCTGACCCGGCGGCTGGTGGTGGCGTTTTCCGGCGTCGGCACGCCGCAGGATCCGGTCCCCGCGCCCGAGTTCTTTTACAGCGCCAGCGACGGCGGGCAGAACCATGTGCTGTTCGTGGCCGATGCCAGCCGTAGCTGGCTGACCGCGCCGGGCCTGGCCGAGCGGATCGTCGATCTGATCCGCGACATGGCGGCACGCATCAGCGCCGAATCGATCCTGCTTTTGGGCAATTCGATGGGTGCCTTCATGGCGCTGAACCTGGGGGCGCTGATGCGCCCGGACTTCATCCTGGGCTTTGTGCCGCAGGTCTCGGCCGATCCGGCGCGCGTGCCCGAGGAGCGCCGCTGGATGCGCTATCGCAGCCAGATCAGCGACTGGTCGGCCTGCCCCGAAGTGCCCGACCTGCGTGAGCGCGGCATCAAGGTGGTGATCCTGCACGGCAATCAGCCCGAGGAGGCCTGGCACTGGCGGCGCTTCCCTGCCGCGGGCGGGACGGTCTTTCAGTTCATCTATCCGCGCGCGGGCCACGGGCTTGCCGGAATCCTGAAATCGCGCGGGCAATTGCGCCCGATGGTCCGCGCCGCCGCCGCAGGCCGCCTGGCCCGCGTGCGCGACATTGCCCGCGCCGCCGGTGGCGTGCCGCGCGGCTGGTATGAGACGCACCACCCGGTGCCCCACAGTAACCCCGGCGCGGCCGCGCCGGTGCAGGAGGCTTGAAGATGACGCAGTTTGACCAGGCTTGGGTTCAACAACAGCAGGCGCTGCGCGCCGACATGGCCGAACGCGGTCTGTGGAAGCCCGAGGATGAACATTCCTCGTGCGGGGTGGGGCTGGTGGTCAGCATCGACGGCAAGCCCAGCCGCCGGGTCGTCGAAAACGGCATCGAGGCGCTGAAGGCCGTCTGGCACCGTGGCGCGGTCGATGCCGATGGCAAGACCGGCGATGGCGCGGGCATCCATGTGCAGATCCCGGTGCCGTTCTTCTACGATCAGGTCCGCCGCACCGGGCATGAGCCGGTCCAGGACAAGCTGATCGCCGTCGGTCAGGTGTTCCTGCCGCGCACAGACTTTGCCGCCCAGGAACGCTGCCGCACCATCGTGGAATCCGAGGTGCTGCGGATGGGCCATTACATCTATGGCTGGCGCCATGTGCCGGTGAACACCGCCGTTCTGGGCGACAAGGCCAATGCCACCCGCCCCGAGATCGAACAGATCCTGATCCGCTGCGAAAAGGATATTGACCACGAACAGTTTGAACGCGAGCTGTACATCATCCGCCGCCGCATCGAGCGCGCCGCCGTCGCCGCGCAGGTGGGGATGCTGTATCTGTGCAGCCTGTCGTGCCGGTCGATCATCTACAAGGGCATGATGCTGGCCGAACAGGTGGCCGAGTTCTACCCCGATCTGAAGGACGAACGGTTTGAATCGGCCTTTGCGATCTATCACCAGCGGTATTCGACCAACACCTTTCCGCAATGGTGGCTGGCCCAGCCGTTCCGCATGCTGGCCCATAACGGTGAGATCAACACCCTGAAGGGCAACCTCAACTGGTTGAAATCGCACGAAATCCGCATGGCCTCGTCGGCATTTGGCGAGATGGCCGAGGATATCAAGCCGATCGTCGCCGCAGGATCGTCCGACAGCGCCGCGCTGGATGCGGTGTTCGAGGTGATGGTGCGGTCGGGCCGCAGCGCGCCGATGACCAAGACCATCCTGGTGCCCGAGGCCTGGTCGAAGAACACCACCGACATGCCGCAGGCCTGGGCCGACATGTATGCCTATTGCAACGCCATCATGGAACCGTGGGACGGCCCCGCCGCGCTGGCGATGACCGATGGCCGCTGGGTCTGCGGCGGGCTTGATCGCAACGGCCTGCGCCCGATGCGCTATGTCGTGACCCATGACGGCCTGCTGATCGCCGGCTCCGAGGTCGGCATGGTGCCGGTCGACGAACAGTCCGTCCGCGAAAAGGGTGCGCTTGGGCCGGGCCAGATGATCTGCGTCGACATGAAGGACGGGCGTCTGTATCACGACCGCGACATCAAGGACCGGCTGTCGGCCAGCCAGCCCTTTGGCGAATGGATCGAAAAGGTCGTCGATCTGAATGCGCTGATGAAGCACCTGCCGGAAAAGACCCTGCACGAAGGGGCCGACCTGCGCCGTCGCCAGATCGCGGCGGGCTACAGCATCGAGGAGGTCGAGCAGATCCTGATGCCGATGGCCGAGGACGGCAAGGAAACCTTGGCCAGCATGGGCGACGACACGCCGCCCGCCGTGCTGTCGAACCAATACCGCCCGCTGAGCCATTTCTTCCGGCAGAACTTCAGCCAGGTCACCAACCCGCCCATCGACAGTCTGCGCGAAAGCCGGGTGATGTCGCTGAAAACGCGGTTCGGCAACCTGAAAAACGTGCTGGATGAAAGCAGTTCGCAGGCGGAAATCCTGATCCTGGAAAGCCCCTTCATCGCCAATGGCGAATATGAGGAGATGATCGGCCAGTTCGGCCAGAACGCGGCGATCATCGACTGCACCTTCCCCGCCGGAGCCGGACCCGAGGCCCTGCGCGAAGGCCTGGCGCGCATCCGGGCCGAGGCCGAGGACGCGGTTCGCTCGGGCGCCGCGCATGTGGTGCTGTCGGATGTGGCGCAGTCCGAGGGCCGGGTGCCGATGCCGATGATCCTGGCCACCAGTGCGGTGCATAGCTGGCTGACGCGCAAGGGGCTGCGGACCTTTACCAGCCTGAACGTGCGGTCCGCCGAATGTATCGACCCGCATTATTTCGCGGTGCTGATCGGCTGCGGCGCGACCACGGTGAACCCCTATCTGGCGCAGGACACCATCGCCGACCGCATCGCCCGCGGCCTGCTGGAGGGCAGCCTGATCGACGCGATGCGCCGTTACCGCGACGCCATCGACGCGGGCCTGTTGAAGATCATGTCCAAGATGGGGATCTCGGTCATCTCGTCCTATCGGGGTGGGCTGAACTTCGAGGCGGTGGGGCTGTCGCGCGCCATGGTGGCGGAATACTTCCCCGGTATGCAGTCGCGCATTTCCGGCATCGGCCTGCACGGCATCCAGCACAAGATCGAGGATGTCCATGCCCGTGGCTGGCTGGGCGGTCAGGACGTGCTGCCCATCGGCGGCTTCTACAAGGCCCGCAAATCCGGCGAGACCCACGCCTGGGGTGCGACCAACATGCACCTGCTGCAATCGGCCTGCGACCGGGCGTCGTTTGATCTGTGGAAACGCTATAGCGCCGCAATGCGCGCGCAGCCTCCGATCCATCTGCGCGACCTGCTGGACTTCAAGCCGCTTGGCAAGCCGGTGCCGGTGGATGAGGTGGAAAGCATCACCAGCATCCGCAAGCGCTTCGTGACGCCGGGCATGAGCCTTGGCGCGCTGTCGCCCGAGGCGCATATGACGCTGAACATCGCCATGAACCGCATCGGCGCGAAATCCGACAGCGGCGAGGGTGGCGAGGATCCGGCGCATCAGCACGCGATGCCGAATGGCGACAATCCCTGTGCCAAGATCAAGCAGGTGGCCAGCGGTCGGTTCGGCGTGACCGCCGAATATCTGAACGCCTGTGAGGAGCTGGAAATCAAGGTGGCCCAGGGCGCCAAGCCCGGCGAGGGCGGCCAGTTGCCGGGGATGAAAGTCACCGAACTGATCGCGCGCCTGCGCCATTCGACCAAGGGCGTGACGCTGATTTCGCCGCCGCCGCACCACGATATCTACAGCATCGAGGATCTGGCGCAGCTGATCTATGACCTGAAGCAGATCAACCCGCGCGCCAAGATCACCGTGAAGCTGGTGGCCAGCAGCGGCGTTGGCACCATCGCGGCGGGGGTGGCCAAGGCCAAGGCCGACATCATCCTGATCTCGGGCCACAACGGCGGCACCGGGGCCAGCCCGGCGACCAGCATCAAACACGCCGGCCTGCCGTGGGAAATGGGCCTGTCCGAGGCCCATCAGGTGCTGGCGATGAACAAGCTGCGGGATCGCGTGACCTTGCGCACCGACGGCGGGTTGCGCACCGGGCGCGACATCGTGATTGCCGCCATGCTGGGGGCCGAGGAATACGGCATCGGCACCGCCGCGCTGATCGCCATGGGCTGCATCATGGTCCGCCAGTGCCAGTCGAACACCTGCCCGGTGGGCGTCTGCACGCAGGATCCGGCGCTGCGCGACAAGTTCACCGGCAGCGCCGACAAGGTGGTGAACCTGATCACCTTCTACGCGCAGGAGGTGCGGGAAATCCTGGCCAGCCTGGGCGCGCGCTCGATGGATGAGGTGATCGGCCGCGCCGATCTGCTGGCGCAGGTCAGCCGGGGTGCCGCGCATCTGGACGATCTGGACCTGAACCCGCTGCTGATCACCGTCGATGGCGCGGACAAGATCGTCTATGACCGCAAGAAGCCGCGCAATGCGGTGCCCGACACGCTGGATGCCGAAATCATCCGCGATGGCGCGCGGTTCTTTGCCGATGGCGAAAAGATGCAGCTGTCCTATGCGGTGCGCAACACGCATCGCACCATCGGCACGCGGGCGGCCAGCCACATCGTGCAGAAGTTCGGGATGCGCAACAGCCTGCAACCCGACCACCTGACGATCAAGCTGACCGGCAGCGCCGGGCAGTCGCTGGGCGCATTCGCCGCGCCGGGGCTGAAGATCGAGGTGATGGGCGATGCCAACGATTATGTGGGCAAGGGCCTGTCGGGCGGTCTGATCGTCGTGAAGCCGCCGATGGGCAGCCCGCTGGTCGCCGCCGACAACACGATCATCGGCAATACCGTGCTTTATGGCGCGACCGGCGGCACGCTGTTCGCGGCAGGCCGGGCGGGCGAGCGCTTTGCGGTGCGCAACAGCGGCGCATCGGTGGTGGTCGAGGGCTGCGGGTCGAACGGCTGCGAATACATGACCGGCGGGGTGGCGGTGATCCTAGGCCGGATCGGCGCGAACTTTGGCGCGGGGATGACCGGCGGGATGGCCTATCTGTATGATCCCGACGGGCTGGCACCCGGTTACCTGAACATGGAATCGCTGGTCACCAACCCCGTCACCCATCCCCATTGGGAGGCGCAGTTGAAAGGCCTGATCGAACGCCATGCGGCCGAGACCGGCAGCCGCCGCGCCAACGACATCCTGCAAAACTGGGAGGTCGAGCGGGGCCATTTCGTGCAGATCTGCCCGCGCGAAATGCTGGCCCATATCCCGCATCCGCTGACGGTCGAGCCGCAGGCCATGCCGGCGGAGTAAGGGCCCAACCGGCAGGTCGCCGCCGATCGGGGAAAGTCACCGCGACGTGACTTTCCCTGATCTCGGTCTTGCGTCAGGCTGCGCGCATCTGACCGGAAAGGATACCGTCATGACCCGACTGACCCTGATCGCCGCGCTGGCCATCGCCGCGCCGATGACCGCCATGGCCGCCGACAGCGTAGACAACACCAAATATGCCTGCGACGGCAACAAGGTGCTGGATGTTGTGTTCCTGAACACCGAGGCCGGCAATTCCTATGCCGTCATTCACGACATGGATGAGCTGATCGCGATGAAGCAGGTGGTGACCGCATCCGGCGCCAGCTATGAGCCGGTCAGCCCCGATTACAAGTATCGCCTGGACACCGACGGGTCCGAGGCCACGCTGACGGCCATCACCGAGGGCAAGGAAGACGTTCTTTACGCCAATTGCAAAGGCTGATCCGGCCTTTGACTTGGCGAACGGGCGCGGCGCAGGCTGCGCCCGTTTTGCTGTCGGAACCGTGGCCGCGCCACGGGCGTTGTGGTTCAAACCCTGCATCCTGCCGGAGAGCCGCCATGTCTGATCTGATCGCCATCGCCTTTGACGACGAAGCCACCGCCTTCCAGATGCGCGACGAACTGATCGCGCTGCAAAAGGAATACCTGCTGGAGATGGAGGATGTCGTGGTCGTCACCCGCCCCGAGGGTGAGGTGAAGCTGCATCAGGCCGTCAACACCACCGCCATGGGTGCGGTCGGCGGCACCGTCTGGGGCGCGCTGATCGGGCTGATCTTCCTGAACCCGATCCTGGGCGCTGCGGTCGGCGCCGGTGCGGGGGCGCTGTCGGGCTATGCCACTGACATCGGCATCAATGACGACTTCATGCGTGAGGCCGGCCAAAGCCTGCAACCCGGTGGCGGCGCGGTGTTCGTGCTGCTGCGCAAGATGACCGCCGACCGCGTGCTGGACCGCTTTGAATCGCTGCACAAGCGCGGGCGGGTGCTGAAAACCTCGCTGTCGGGCGATGATGAGGCCAAGCTGCGCGCCGCCTTCGACCATGTCGCGGGCGAGCAACTGGCGACTGGCGATCACCCGCTGGTCGGGGCCAGCGTGCTGAACGCGCATCGCGGCCCGCAAAGCGAAGGCTGAGGCGCGCGCTTCCTTGACCCGCGCGGGCGGTCGTGGCTTATCGGGGCCATGGCCCGCGCGCGTGTTCACGAACCCGAACCCAAGACCCCGCTGACCCTGCGCGCGTTGCGGATGCTGCGGCGAATGGTGCTGTGGGCCTTGGCGCTGATCGTCGGGCTGGTGCTTTTGTTTTCCATCATCAACCCGCCGACCACACACACGATCCTGACCGATCCGGCCGCCACCCATGACCGCGACTGGGTGGCCTTGGCCGACATCGCGCCGGTGATGGCGCGGTCGGTCGTGGCCGCCGAGGACGCCAATTTCTGCGCCCATTGGGGCTTTGACATGGCCGAGATCCGCAAGGTCATCGCCTCGGGTTCCAGCCGGGGGGCGTCCACGCTGACGCAGCAGGTGGCCAAGAACGTGTTCCTGTGGCAGGACCGAAGCTGGCCCCGCAAGGCGCTGGAGGCAGGGCTGACGCCGCTGATCGAAGCCACCTGGTCCAAGCGCCGCATCCTTGAGGTCTATCTGAACGTGGCCGAGTTCGGCCCCGGCATCTATGGCATCGACGTGGCCGCGCGCGAATTGTTCGGGACGACGCCCGACCGGCTGAGCGCGGTGCAGGCGGCGCGGCTGGCGGCGGTGCTGCCCAACCCCAAGGATCGCAACGCCGCCCGCCCCGATACCAGCCTGCGCCGCCGCGCCGCGCAGATCCTGGATGGCGCGGCGACGATTGCCGCCGATGGCCGCGACCGCTGTTTCCGGCCGCTCGGGAACTGACGGGGGATTGACGGGGACGCGCGCGGCTGGCGATGCTGGCGCGCGATCAGGGGGATGGGATGCGGCTGTTGCGCTTTGGCCCGGTGGGGCAGGAACGACCGGGGATGCTGGATGCGGATGGCCGCATCCGCGATCTGTCCGGGCAGATCGACGATCTGGCGGGCGATGCGCTGCGGCCCGACAGTCTGGCGCGGCTGGCAGCGCTGGACCCGGACAGCCTACCGCTGGTGCCGGGCGATCCGCGCATCGGGCCATGCGTGGGCCGCGTCGGCAAGTTCATCGGCATCGGCCTGAACTATGCCGACCACGCCGCCGAGACCGGCGCGGCAATCCCGTCGGAACCCGTGGTTTTCGCGAAATGGACCAGTTCGATCTGCGGGCCGAATGACGACATCCGCCTTCCGCCCGGATCGGTGAAAACCGACTGGGAGGTGGAGCTGGGCGTGGTCATCGGCGCCCCGACGATGGGCCGCGCGATCCCCGAGCAGGCGGCGCTGGATCACGTCGCGGGCTATTGCGTGGTCAATGACATCAGCGAACGCGAATGGCAGATGGAGCGCGGCGGAAGCTGGGACAAGGGCAAGGGCTTCGACACCTTCGGCCCCATCGGTCCCTGGCTGGTGACGCCCGATCAGGCGGGCGATGTGGGCCAATTGGGGCTGTGGCTGTCGGTCGACGGCCAGATCCGCCAACAGGGCAGCACCGCCACGATGATCTTTGGCGTGGCGCAGATCATCGCCTATCTGTCGCGCTGCATGTCGCTGCAACCGGGCGACGTGATCACCACCGGCACCCCGCCCGGCGTCGGGCTGGGCCAGCGTCCGCCGGTGTTCCTGCGCGCCGGTCAGGTGATGCGGCTGGGCGTGCAGGGCCTGGGCGAGCAGGTGCAGCGCGTGGTGGATCAGCCCAGCGGTTGACGCCCGCGCCGGATCGTCATCCGCGCCAGCATCCCGGTGCTGTTGCTGTCAAAGGACAGCGCGCCGCCGTGCTGGGCGGCGATGGTGGCGACGATGGCCAGGCCCAGACCGCTGCCCGGCTGGCTGCCCGCATTGCCGCCGCGCGCATAGCGCGCCGACAGATCGGCCAAAGCCTCGGGCGTCAGGTCGCCGCCTTCGTCCTGCACGCAGATGCTGGCCTGGGTCGAGTCCGCCTCGATCCAGACCGTCGCCCGCCGCCCGTATTTCAGCGCATTGTCGATCAGGTTGGTCGCGGCGCGGCGCAGCGCCAGGGGGCGGCCCGTCACCAGCACCGGCAGCGTATCACCGCGCATCCGGGTTCCGCCGCGCGCCGGGGCAAAGACCGAACCGCTGTCATCCAGCCGCAGCGCGGGCGCCGCCCCCAGGGCGACGGGCTGGCCGGTGTCCTGATAATCGGCGGCGACGGCCTCGATCAGGGCGGTCAGCGACAGGGCGCGGGGCGGCTCGGTCTCGATCTCGGCGCGGGAATAGGCCAGCATCGCGGCGATCATCCCCGAGATTTCGTCCAGATCGCGGTCGAACCGGTCGCGCAGCGCCGGATCACCGATCAGCGCCGCGCGCAGCCGCAGCCGGGTGGCGGGGGTGCCAAGGTCGTGGCTGATGCCCGACAGGATTTCCGCGCGCCGCGCCAGTTGCGCGCGTTCATCCGCCAGATGGGCGTTGACGATCTGCGCCAGCTCACGCAGTTCGGCCGGGCCATCGACGGCCACCCGGTCCGGCCCGCCCAGCCAGGCGCGGTCGCGCAGGCTGGCGGCCAGGCTGGCAAAGCGCCCGCTGATCGTCGCGATCCGCCCCAACAGCGCCGCCAGCACCAAGGCGGCGGCGATGGCCGCGATCAGCCGGGGGTCGCGTGGCTGGGCGGCGCAGGACCAGACCTGCGGCCCGTCGATCCGGTGCCACTGGCCGCCCGCATCGCGCCCGACCAGCGTGGCATCGCTGCACAGGCCCGCGACCATCGCCAGCACCTCGCCCAGCTTGTCCGGGCCGGTCTGGCCGGGCGGGCTGGGCAGCCGCGCGACCGGATAGGCCAGCCGCGGCGACAGGATCGCCAAAGGGAAGGGCGGCGGCAGGCCGGGGCCATCGGGGCGCAGGTTCGGCGCCTGATCCAGCCCGCTTTGCGGCGCGCCGCGCACCGTCAGAAAGGTGACGAACACCGGGTTCGGCGCAAAGGACAGCCGCGCGAAATCCCCCGCATCGGCCAGGCCTGCATCGGCACCCGACAGCGCCTGCACGGCCAGCCCCTGCGGCGCAGGCGTGCCATGCGCCAGCCCGCCATAAAGCGCCGCCCCCGCCAGCCGGGCGGCGGTCATGTGCCGGTCCCAGGCCAACCGCGTGCCCAGCCAGATCACGCCCAGGGCCAGCCCCAGACCAAAGGCCGCCAGCACCCACAGCGTTGCCAGGCTGCGCAACCTCACCTTTGCGGCCTCATTCGTCCAGCCGCTGAACATCGGTGGCCAGCACATAGCCAACCCCGCGTTCGGTGCGCAAAAGATGCGGGTCTTTCGGGTTGCGTTCGATCTTGGACCTGAGCCGCCCCACCAGCACGTCGATGGCCCGCCCCGATGCGTCGGCCTCATCCCCCGTCATGTCCAGCGCATGTGCGATTTCATCGCGGGTCAGCGGCACATGCGGATTGGCCAGCAGCACCTTCAAAAGCCCCAGTTCGCGCCGCGACAGGGTGACCTGATAGCCGCCGGGGGCGGTCACCTCGGCGGTCTTGCCATCCAGCCGCCAGCCGGCAAAGCCAAAGCTGGCGGTCTGACGGCGATAGGCCAGCGAGGGCGTGCGCCGCGCCCGCCGCAGCACCGCCCGCACCCGCGCCAGCAGCAGATCGGGGTTGAAAGGCTTGGTGATGTAGTCATCGGCCCCGACCGCATAGCCCGCCATCCGCTGCGGATCGGCCGACAGCGCCGAGATCATGATGATCGGCAGGTCGTGGTCGTCGCGCAGGCGGCGGCAGATCGCCAGCCCGTTTTCATCCGCCAGCATCACATCCAGCAGGATCAGATCGACCCGCCCCTGCGCCAGTGCCGCGTCGATCTGCGCGCCGGTGGCGGAGCCTTGGGCGAAAAAGCCGTTCTGGCGCAGGTATTGCACCAGCATGTCGCGCATGTCGGCGTCGTCATCGACGACAAGAATATGGGTGATGCTCATGCCCCGGTGCCCCTTTGGTTCCTTGTGAAGCGGCGGGGGACGCGGGGTCAAGGCCGGGCATCGTAACAAAGCGTAACAGAAAGGCGCATATTCTGGGCATGGCCGCCATGTGCCGCGCACAAGGCTGTTGAAAGCGGGTGGCCGACCGATGTTAGCTTATGCACCGCTGCGCCAAAGCGACCGGCGCGGCCCATCTGGGAGGATGACGATGAAGCGTATGATGTTCGCGGCCTCGACCGCGCTGGCCCTGCTGGCCGTTCCGGCGCTGGCCGAGCCGCAGGCCGAAGTTCTGCATTGGTGGACCTCGGGCGGTGAGGCGAAATCGGCCGCCGTGCTGAAGGAAGAGTTCGCGGCCAAGGGCGGTACCTGGACCGACATGCCGGTGGCTGGCGGCGGTGGCGATGCGGCGATGACCGCGCTGCGCGCCCGCGTGCTGGCCGGCAACGCGCCGACCGCCGTGCAACTGAAAGGCCCGGCCATTCAGGAATGGTATGAGGAGGGCGTTCTGGCTGACATCAGCCCGGTTGCCGACAAGGAAAAATGGGCTGACCTGCTGCCCGCCGCCATTGCCAACCACATGAAATGTGAAGACAAATGGTGCGCCGTGCCGGTGAACGTCCACCGCGTTGACTGGATCTGGGCCAATGCCGATGTGCTGGCCAAGAACGGCATCGAAATGCCGACCACCTGGGATGAGTTCAACGCCGCCGCCGACAAGCTGAAGGCCGCGGGCATCACGCCGCTGGCCCATGGCGGCCAGAACTGGCAGGACGCCACCGTCTTTGAAACCGTCGTTCTGGGCCTGGGCGGCCCCGAGTTCTTCCAGAAGGCGCTGGTCGATCTGGACGAAGAGGCGCTGAAATCCGACACCATGATCAAGGTGTTCGACCAGATGCGCAAGCTGCGCGGCTATGTCGACCCGAACTTCTCGGGCCGCGACTGGAACCTGGCGACCGCCATGGTAATGAACGGCGAAGCCGGTTTTCAGATCATGGGCGACTGGGCCAAGGGCGAGTTCCTGGCGGCGGGCAAGGTGCCGGGCAAGGACTTCCTGTGCGCCTCGACCCCCGGCGACGGCTATCTGTACAACGTCGACAGCTTTGCCATGTTCAACGTCGAAGGCGAGGACAAGAAAGCCGGTCAGGATCTGCTGGCCGAGCTGATCATGGGCCCGTCCTTCCAGAAGACCTTCAACCTGAACAAGGGTTCGATCCCGGCCCGCAGCGATGTGGCCCTGGATGAGTTCGACGATTGTGCCAAGCTGTCCTCGACCGAGATGAAGGCCAGTGCCGACGGCGGTTCGCTGCTGCCCAGCTATGCGCATGGCATGGCGCTGCGCGGTGCGCAGGCGGGCGCGATCACCGATGTCGTGACCGCGCATTTCAACAGCGAGATGACCTCGCAAGAGGCCGTCGACCAACTGGTCGCGGCGGTTGCCAACTCGCGCTAAGGCGCGCGCCTGCCCCGGCCCGGCGCCGGGGCAGGCCCCTTTTCCCCGACCTTGTAACAGGATCAGTGTCATGACCGACCGGCCCGCGGGCGTGGTCGATCCATCCGGCAAGCGCACCGGCTGGTTCGAGACCCACATCCCCAAGATCGTCATCGCCCCATCCTTTGCGGCGGTGCTGCTGTTCGTCTATGGCTTCATCGCCTGGACGGCCTGGGTGTCCTTCACCCGGTCTCGGCTGATGCCGAACTATGATTTCGCAGGCACCATCCAGTATGAGCGGCTGTTTTCCACCCCGCGTTGGGATACGGCGCTGACCAACCTGGCGATCTTTGGCCTGCTCTTCATCATCATCTCGATGGTGCTGGGGTTGATGCTGGCGATCTTTCTGGATCAGCGCATCCGCACCGAGGGCGTGATCCGCACGATCTATCTTTACCCGATGGCGCTGTCGATGATCGTCACCGGGACGGCCTGGAAATGGATCCTGAACCCCGGTCTGGGGCTTGAGGCGACGATCAAGGGCTGGGGCTTTCCGAACTTCACTTTCGACTGGCTGGTGAACCCCGACATGGCGATCTACACCATCGTCATCGCCGGGGTCTGGCAGGCGTCGGGCTTTGTGATGGCGCTGTTCCTGGCCGGGCTGCGGTCGGTGGACGGAGAGATCATCAAGGCCGCGCAGGTCGATGGCATCCCGAACTGGCGCATCTATTCGGCGATCATCATTCCGTCGATGGCGCCGATCTTCATGTCGGCCTTCATCGTGCTGTCGCACCTGGCGATCAAAAGTTTCGACCTGGTGATGGCGCTGACGGCGGGTGGTCCCGGCTATGCGACCGACCTGCCCGCGACCTACATGTATGCGATGGCGTTTTCGCGCGGCGATGTGGGGCAGGCGGCGGCCTCGGCGATGATCATGCTGATAATCGTGTTCACCATCGTCGTTCCCTATCTGTATTCCGAACTGCGGGGCAAACATGACTGATACCGTCGCCATTGCCCGCGAATCGCGCCCGATCGGCCGGCTGCTGCTGCGCTGGGGCCTGTATGCGGTGCTGTTTCTGTTCGTGCTGTATTACCTGCTGCCCTTGTTCGTGATGGTCACGACATCGCTGAAATCCCTTGAGGAAATCCGCACCGGCAGCCTTGTCGCCCTCCCGCGTGAGGTGACGTTCGACGCCTGGGGCAAGGCCTGGTCGGGGGCCTGCACCGGCCTGCAATGCGAAGGCCTGCGCCCCTATTTCTGGAACTCGGTCGTGATGGCGATTCCGGCGGTGCTGCTGTCGACGCTGATCGGCGCGATGAACGGCTATGTCATCGCCCAGTGGCGGTTCCGCGGCGCCAACCTGATCTTCGCGCTGATGCTGTTCGGCTGCTTCATCCCGTTTCAGGTGGTGCTGCTGCCGATGGCGCGGATGCTGGGCCTGCTGGGTCTGGCGGGGACGATCCCGGGGCTGATCTTCGTGCATACGATCTACGGGATCGGCTTTACCACGCTATTCTTCCGCAACTACTACGTCACCATTCCGGCGGAACTGGTGAAGGCGGCCAAGGTCGATGGCGCCGGGTTCTTCCGCATCTTCTGGTCGATCTTCCTGCCCTTGTCGCTGCCGATCATCACCGTCACGGTGATCTGGCAGTTCACCCAGGTCTGGAACGATTTCCTGTTCGGGGTCTCGTTCTCGTCCGCCGGATCGCAGCCGGTCACGGTTGCGCTGAACAACATCGTCAACTCGACCACCGGGGTCAAGGAATACAACGTCGACATGGCCGCCGCGATCATCGCCGCGCTGCCGACGCTGCTAGTCTATGTCCTTGCTGGTAAATATTTCATCCGCGGTCTGACCGCCGGATCGGTGAAAGGCTGAAGCCATGGCCCCCATTCTGGATATTCGGAACCTCTACAAGAACTACGGCAGCGTTGAGATCCTGAAGGACATCAACATCTCGATCCAGCCCGGCGACTTTCTGGTGCTGGTCGGCCCGTCCGGCTGCGGCAAGTCCACGCTGCTGAACTGCATCGCCGGGCTGGAGCCGATCAGCGGCGGCACGATCCAGATCGGCGGGCAGGACATGACCCATGTCAGCCCCAAGGATCGCGACATCGCCATGGTGTTCCAGTCCTATGCGCTTTACCCGACCATGAGCGTGGCCAAGAACATCACCTTCGGCATGAAGGTGCGCGGCGTGCCGCAGGCTGAACAGGATGCCAAGCTGGCCCGCGTGGCGGCGCAGTTGCAGATCGACCACCTGTTGAACCGCCGCCCCGGCCAGCTCTCGGGCGGCCAGCGGCAGCGCGTCGCCATGGGCCGCGCGCTGGTGCGCGACCCCAAGCTGTTCCTGTTCGACGAACCGCTGTCGAACCTGGACGCCAAGCTGCGGGTCGAGATGCGGACCGAGATCAAGAAGCTGCACCAGAACCTTGGCGCCAGCATGGTCTATGTCACCCATGACCAGATCGAGGCGATGACGCTGGCCACCAAGATCGTGGTGATGAAGGGTGGTATCATTCAGCAGATGGGCACCCCGGCGGAAATCTATACCCGCCCGGCGAACCTGTTCGTGGCCGACTTCATGGGCAGCCCGGCGATGAACCTGATCCCGGCGCGCGCCCGTGGCACCCAGATCGAGATCGACCGCGACGGCGCCGCGCCCATCGTGCTGCCTGCGCCCGTGGGGGCAAGCCTGCCCGGCGACGTGATCCTGGGCCTGCGCCCCGAGGATATCGCCGAACAGGGCTATCGCAGCGGCGCGGGCGTGCATCATGCCGAATGCCTGGTCGATATCGTCGAACCGGCCGGGGCCGACACCTTCGTCATGACCCGTCTGGGCGGCAAAGAGGTGACGGCGCGGCTGCATGCCGAAACCAGTGCGCGTCCGGGGCAGGTGCTGCCGGTCGCGCTGGACCTGTCCAAGGCCAGCTTCTTCGATCCGGCTTCGGGTCAGCGGCTGAACCCCTGACGGCGGGGACGCAAGGGGCGGCGGGGCAAGCTGCCGCCCTTTTCACCTTGACTTCGCCTGCCCGTTCGCGCGACCTGAGCCTTGCGCTGGTGCCTGCTTTCGGGTGGGCCAAAAGGGAATGCCGTGGGCCGGGTCCGGCCTGACGCAGCCGCCCCCGCGACCGTGACCGGAAAGGTCGCCCAAGGCCACTGTCCCCCGCGGGATGGGAAGGCGGGCGGCCATGGGGCCAGCCCCGAATCCGCAAGCCGGGAGACCTGCCAGCGCCGGACGAAACGGGCGGACGGGGTGTGCCGCAGCCGACGGATGCCGGTGCGACCCGCGCCCCGGCCCTGTCGCGCGGCGCGCCCCCAGGCCCCCAAGGCAAGGACGGACGATGGACGGCAACCCCGCCACCCAAGACAGTGACAGCGCGGTGCTGATGGTCTGCGTGACCTGCCGCGCCGCCCAGCCCGTCGTCGAGGGCGAGCCGGTGCCCGGCGCGCGGCTGCTGGCGGCGCTGGCCGATGGCCCGGCTATGCCCGGCGTCACCATCCGCCCGGTCGAATGCCTGTCGGCCTGCGACCAGGGCTGTGCCGTCGCGCTGTCGGCACCCGGCAAGTGGTCCTATGTCTATGGCCGCCTGACCGAGGCCGACGCCCCCGCCATCGCCGAGGGCGCCACCGCCTATGCCGCCAGCCCCGACGGCATCGTCCCCTGGCGCACCCGCCCCACCATCTTCCGCAAGCAAAGCCTTGCCCGCATTCCCCCCATCGAAGGCTGAACTATGACCGATCTTTCCAAAATCCCCGTCACCGTCATCACCGGCTTTCTTGGCTCGGGCAAGACCACGCTGATCCGGCATCTGATGCAGAACCCCGGTGGCCGCCGCCTGGCGGTGCTGGTGAATGAGTTCGGGACCGTCGGCGTCGATGGCGACATTCTGAAATCCTGCGCGGATGAGAATTGCCCCATCGACAATATCGTCGAACTGGCCAACGGCTGCATCTGCTGCACCGTTGCCGATGACTTCATCCCGACGATCGAGGCGCTGATGGCGCGCAGCCCGCGCCCCGACCACATCCTGATCGAGACCTCGGGCCTGGCGCTGCCGAAACCCCTGCTGAAGGCCTTCGACTGGCCCGCGATCCGGTCGCGCATCACCGTCGATGGCGTGATCGCTTTGGCCGATGCCGAGGCGGTGGCGGCGGGGCGCTTTGCCCCCGATGTCGATGCCGTGCAGGCGCAAAGGCTGGCCGATGAGGGGCTGGATCACGACACCCCCCTCGGCGAGGTGTTCGAGGATCAGATCGCCTGCGCCGATCTGGTCTTGCTGACCAAGGCCGATCTGGCCGGTGAGGCCGGCCTTGCCGCCGCCCGCGCCGCCATCGAGGCCGAGGCCCCGCGCAAGCTGCCGATCCTGCCGGTGACCGATGGCGCGGTCGATCCGCGCGTGATCCTGGGGCTGAACGCGGCGGCCGAGGATGACTTGGCCGCGCGGCCCAGCCACCATGACGGCGCCGACGATCACGAACATGACGATTTCGACAGCGTTGTCATCGACATGCCCGAAATCTCCGACCCCGAGGCGCTGGTCGCGGCCATTCAGACGCTGGCGCGCGATCAAAATATCCTGCGGGTCAAGGGCCATGTCGCGGTGGCGGGCAAGCCGATGCGGCTGCTGGTGCAGGCGGTCGGCGCGCGGGTGCGCCATCAGTTCGACCGGCCTTGGGGCAGCAGCCCGCGGCAGGGCAAGCTGGTGGTGATCGCCGAACACCACGACATCGACGAGGGCGCGATCCGCGCCACGCTGGGGGCCTGAGCCCGCCATGCACGTCATCTTCCGCGAAAGCCATGGGCTTGAGGAAAGCGACACCCCCTATGATCCGGGCCAAGACCCCGCCGATCTGGTGGTGCTGTCGTTTTCCGACAGCGATCTGGGCGCTTTCGCGGCAGGATGGCGGCGCGGGCAGGGCAGCCTGCCCAGCCTGCGGCTGTGCAACCTGGTGGCTTTGCGCCATCCCTTGTCGGTCGATACCTATGTCGAACGCACCCTGTCGGGGGCCAAGGGCATCCTGATCCGTCTGATCGGCGGGGAAAGCTATTGGGCTTATGGCCTCGCCTCGGTCCGTGACCTGTGCCGCAGGCAGGGGATCGCGCTGGCGGTGCTGCCGGCCGATGGGCGGCCCGATCCGGCGCTGCGGGCGGCCTCGACCCTGCCCGGATCGGTGATGGACCGGCTGGCGGCCTTGTGTGACGCGGGCGGCGCGGTGGCGGCGCAGGCGGCGCTGGCGCAACTGGCGCTGGCCGCGGGGCTTTATGCGGGGCCGGTGCCGGGCGACAAGGCGATGCCCGATTGCGGCTTTTACGCCCCCGGCGCGGGGGTGGTGGGCCAGCCCCCGGCTGCGCCGGGCCGCCCGGTGGTGGCCGTCACCTTTTACCGCAGCTATCTGACGGCGGGCGATACCGCGCCTATCGACGCGCTGATCGCGGCGCTGGCGGATCGCGGCTTTGCCCCGGTGGCGATCTTCGCGCCCTCGCTGAAGGCGCCCGGCGCGGCCGATTTCATTGCGTGCGCGCTGGCGGATCTGGCCCCGGCGGCCATCGTCAACGCCACCGCCTTTTCCGGCAAGGATGCGGCGGGAACCTCACCCCTGGATGGGCCGGGCTGCCCGGTGTTTCAGGTTGCGCTGTCCACCGCGCGGCGGCGCGACTGGGCGGGCTCGGCGCGCGGCCTGTCGCCCGCCGATCTGGCCATGCATGTCGTCCTGCCCGAGGTGGACGGCCGCATCATGGCCGGGGTGATTTCCTTCAAATCGCCGGGCCAGCGTGACCCGGACCTGCAATTTTCCCGCTTTGCGCATCGCCCCGATGCGGGGCGCATCGCGGCGGTGGCGGACCGGGTGGCGGCCTGGCACCGGCTGGCGCAGGCCGAACGCCCCGATCTGGCGCTGGTGCTGTCGACCTATCCGGGCCGTCCCGACCAACTGGCCCATGCGGTCGGGCTGGATGCGCTGGCCTCTGCCGCGCAGGTGGTGGCGCAGGCGGGCGATGGCAGCGAACCGCCCGATCTGGCCGCCACCCTTGGCCAGCGGCTGACGCGCGAAAGCCTGGCCTGGCCGCTTGCCGATTACCTGGCCGCGCTGGCCACGCTGCCGCAGGCCTTGCGCGACGACCTGACCGCCGCCTGGGGCGCGCCCGACGATGATCCGGCTTGCCGTGACGGGGCGTTCCACTTTGCCGCGCTGCGGGCGGGCGGCGTGTTGATCGCGCTGCAACCCGAACGCGGCGAGGTGGACAGTCGCGATGACGATTACCATGACCTGTCGCGCACCCCGCGCCATGGCTATGTCGCCTTCTACCTGTGGCTGCGCGCGCAGGGCCTGCACGCGCTGATCCACATGGGCGCGCATGGCACGCTGGAATGGCTGCCGGGCAAGTCGGTCGCTTTGTCCGATACCTGCTGGCCCGAGGCGCTGATCGGCGCGCTGCCGGTGATCTATCCCTTCATCGTCAACGATCCGGGCGAGGCCGCGCAGGCCAAGCGGCGCATCGGCGCGGTGACGCTGGGCCATCTGCCGCCGCCCTTGGCGCAGACCAGCCTGCCGCCCGCGCTGTCGCGGCTGGAACGGCTGCTGGACGAATATTCCACCGCCGACGGGCTGGACCCCGCCCGCCGTGACCGGCTGATCGCCGCGATCCGGGATGAGGCGCAGGCGGCTGGGGTCGAGGATGACCTTGGCCTGCCGCCCGGTGCCTCGGCCGCCGAGGCGATCACCCGCATCGACCGCTTCGTCTGCGACATCAAGGAAAGCCAGTATGGCGACGGGCTGCACATCTATGGCGCCGCCGCGGGTGAGGCCAGCGGGCTGGCCGATGCGCTGGCCGGTCGCCGGGTGGCGGCGGGGCCTGCGGGCTCGCCCTGGCGGGGGCGGGCGGATGTGCTGCCGACCGGGCGCAACCTTTACGCCGTCGACCCGCGCGCCGTTCCCAGCCGGGCCGCCCATGCCCAGGGCGTCAAGCTGGCCGAGGAACTGCTGCGCCGCCATCTTCAGGATCAGGGCGACTGGCCGCGTGGGCTGGTGATCGACCTGTGGGGATCGGCCACCATGCGCACCGCGGGCGAGGAAGTGGCGATGGCGCTGCATCTGGCGGGCCTTCAGCCGCGCTGGGATGAGGGGGCCGAGCGCGTCTCGGGGTTCGAGATCCTGCCGCTGGCGGTGCTGGGTCGTCCCCGGATCGACGTGACCCTGCGCGTGTCCGGCCTGTTCCGCGACATCTTTCCTGGGCTGGCGCAACTGTTCCAGTCCGGGGCCGCCGCGCTGGCCGAACGGGATGAGGCGCCCGAGGACAACCCCTATCTGACGCGATCGCCGCGCGTGTTCGGCCCGCGCCCCGGCCTTTACGGCATGGGCATGGGCGATGCGCTGGGCGATTATTCCGACGCCGCCCGGCAGGCGGCGGGTGAGGCCTGGCTTGCGGCCTCAAGCTGGGCGATCGACGCGCAGGGCGACATCGCCCCCGCCCGCGCCGCGCTGGAGGATCGGCTGCGGCAGGCCGATGCCTTTGCCCATGTGCAGGATCTGCTGGAAACCGATCTGCTGCTGGCCCCCGATTATGCCGCGCATGAGGGCGGCGTGGCGGCGGCCCGCGCGGCGCTGGGGCAGGGGGCGCCGGCGCTGTATCATCTGGACGCCACCCGCCCCGATGCGCCCCGCGCGCGCCTGCTGTCCGAGGAGCTGGGCCGCGTCGTGCGCGCCCGCGCCGCCGATCCCGGCTGGGCCGCCGGAATGATGCGCCACGGCTTTCGCGGCGGCGCGGAAATCGCGGCGACACTGGACAATCTGGCCGCCTTTGCGCATCTGACCCGCGCAGTGCCCGCGCATCTTTTCGACCTGTATCATCAGGCGACGCTGGGCCGGGATGAGGTCGTGGCCTTTCTGGAACGGGAAAATCCGCAGGCGCTGGCGGCGATGCAGGCGCGGTTTCAGGCCTTGCATGACGCGGGCCTGTGGGTGACGCGGCGCAACTCGATCGCCGCGACCTTGGAGGGGGGGCGATGAGCGGACCCATTATTCAGGGCTGGTGCCCCGGTGCGCTGCGGCCCATGGCCTCGGGCGATGGGCTGGTGGTGCGGGTGCGCGCGCGCGCCGGGCGGCTGACGCCCGATCAGGCGCGTGGCATTGCCGATCTGGCGGCGCGGTTCGGCAACGGGCTGATCGACCTGTCGGCGCGCGCCAATCTGCAAATGCGCGGCGTGACCCCAGCCAGCCATCCGGCGGTGATCGAGGGGCTGGCGGCGCTGAACCTGCTGGACGCCACCCCGCAGGCCGAGGCGATGCGCAACATTCTGGTCACGCCGTTCTGGCAGCCGGGTGATGGCACCACCGATCTGGCAGAGGCGCTGGCGCTGGCGTTGACCGGGCCGGGCGTGCCGGATCTGCCGGGCAAGTTCGGCCATGCCATCGACATCGGCCCGACCCCGGTGCTGCGGGCCGCCGCAGCCGATATTCGCGTGGAACGCGCGGGCGCGGGGCTGATCGTGCGCGCCGATGGCGCGGCGACGGGGGCCGCCGTCGCGCTCGATCAGGCGGTAGATGCGGTGATCGAATTGGCGCGCTGGTTCGCGGCCTCGGGCGGGATCAGCGGCGGGCGCGGGCGAATGGCGGCGCTGATCCGGCGCGGCGCGGTGCTGCCCGATGCCTATCGCGCTGCCCTGCCGGTGCAGGCCGATGACTTTGCCGCGCGCCCCGGCCTGACCGATGCCGGCGCGCTGGTGGCGCTGGCCTTTGGCCAGATGCAGGCGGCGACGCTGGCGGCGCTGGCCGATCTGGGGCCGCTGCGCCTTACCCCCTGGCGGATGCTGCTGGTCGAGGGGGCCGCGCGCCTGCCCGACCTGCCGGGGCTGGTGACCGATGCGGACGACCCGATCCTGCGCGTCGTGGCCTGCACCGGCGCGCCCGGCTGCGTTCAGGCGCTTGGCCCGACCCGCGATCTGGCGCGCGATCTGGCGGGCCATGTTCCGCCGGGGCGCTTGCTGCATGTCTCGGGCTGTGCCAAGGGCTGTGCCCATCCCGGCGCGGCCGATCTGACCCTGACCGCCACCGCCACCGGCCATGACCTGATCCGCGACGGCACCGCCGCCGATGCGCCCCACACCCGGCTGAGTGCCGCCCAACTGATCGCGCAACCCGCGCTTTTGTCGAAGTAGACCGATGCCCCACAGTTATGTCACCGACGGTGCCACAATCTACCGCCAGTCGTTTTCCATCATCCGGGCCGAGGCCGACCTGGCCCGTTTCGACCCCGATGAAGAACCGGTCGTGGTGCGCATGATCCATGCCGCCGGTCTGGTCGGGCTGGAACGCGATGTCCGCTTCAGCCCCGGCATGGCCACCATCGCCCGCGCCGCGCTGAAGGGTGGCGCGCCGATCCTGTGCGACGCCCGCATGGTCAGCGAGGGCGTTACCCGCGCCCGCCTGCCCGCCGACAACCCGGTGATCTGCACGCTGCACGACCCCGCCGTGCCGGATCTGGCCGCGCAGATGGCCAACACCCGCAGCGCCGCCGCGCTGGAACTGTGGCGCCCGCATCTGGCCGGGGCCGTGGTGGCCATCGGCAATGCGCCGACCGCGCTGTTCCACCTGCTGAACATGCTGGAAGACCCCGCCTGCCCGCGCCCCGCCGCGATCATCGGCTGCCCGGTCGGCTTTGTCGGCGCCGCCGAGTCGAAGGATGCGCTGATGGCTGCGCCGCCAGTGCCCGCGATGGCGGTGCTGGGCAGGCTGGGCGGATCGGCGGTCACCGTGGCGGCGATCAACGCGCTCGCCAGCCGGAAGGAATGACCATGGGACGCATCATCTGCGCGGGCCTTGGCCCCGGCGATCCCGACCTGATGTCGGTGAAATCCGACCGCGCGATCCGCGCGGCCCGCCACATCGCCTATTTCCGCAAGAAGGGCCGTCAGGGTCAGGCCCGGCGCATCGTGGCCGACATGCTGGGGGCCGATGTCGTTGAATATGCGATGGAATATCCGGTCACGACCGAGATCCCCTTTGACAGCCCCGAATACCGTCGCCTGCTGGCGGATTTCTATGACGACTGGGCGGCGCGGCTGGCCGATCTGGCCCGCACGCAAGATGTTGTGGTTCTATGCGAGGGCGATCCCTTTTTCTATGGCTCGTTCATGCACCTGTACACGCGCCTTCTGGGCCGCGCGCAGGTCGAGGTGATCCCCGGCATCACCGGCATGACCGGCTGCTGGACGGCCACCGGCCAGCCGATCACCTGGGGCGATGACGTGCTGACCGTGTTGATGGGCACCCTGCCCGAGGCCGACCTGACCCGCCACATGCAGGCTGCCGATGCGCTGGTCGTCATGAAAACCGGCCGCAACCTGCCGCGCGTGCGCCGCGCCTTGGCGGCGGCGGGGCGGCTGGATCAGGCCTGGCTGGTCGAATCCGGCACCATGCCGAACCAGCGGATCACCCGGCTGGCCGATGCCGATGACGATATCTGCCCCTATTTCGCCATCGTGCTGGTCCACGGCCAGGGCCGCCGCCCCGAACGCGAGGCCGCCGAATGACCGCCGCCGGCTGGATTGCCGTTGCCGGTCTGGGGCCGGGTGACGCCGCGCTGATCACGCCGGAGGTGACGGCGGCGCTGGATCAGGCCACCGATGTGATCGGCTATATCCCCTATGTCGCCCGCGTTGCGCCGCGCCCCGGCCTGACCCTGCACGCCAGCGACAACCGGGTGGAGATCGACCGCGCCGCCCATGCGCTGCGGCTGGCGCGGGCCGGGCATCGGGTGGTTATCGTCTCATCCGGGGATCCGGGGGTCTTTGCCATGGCCGCCGCCCTGTTCGAGGCGCTGGAGGCTGATCCTGACCCCGTGCCCGACATCCGCATCCTTCCGGGCATCACCGCCATGCTGGCCGCCGCCGCGCGGATCGGCGCGCCTTTGGGGCATGATTTCTGCGCCATCAACCTGTCGGACAACCTCAAGCCCTGGGCGCTGATCGAACAGCGACTGCGGTTGGCGGTTCAGGCCGACTTCGCCATGGCGTTTTACAACCCCCGGTCGGCCAGCCGCCCGCAGGGCTTTGAACGGGCGCTGGCGCTGCTGACAGAACTCTGCGGCCCCGACCGCCCGATCAGCTTTGCCCGCGCCGTCACCACCCCCGATGAGGCGATCCTGACGGTTCCCCTTGGGCAGGCCCGGCCCGAAATGGCCGATATGCGCACCGTCGTCATCCTGCCGAATGCGGGCGCGCGGCAGGTCGGGCGCTGGCTTTATTCGCCGCGCCGGGCGGATGGCGGCGCATGATCGGCGATCCAGTCCATCACCTGATCCGCCGTTTCCGCGACCGGGCGCGGCGGGATCACGGGCCGGTCGATCAGGATCACCGGCAGGTGAAGATCGCGCGCGGCAATCAGCTTGGCCCGCGCGCTGCTGCCGCCTGCGTTCTTGGCGACGACATGGGTGATGCGGTGCACCTTCATCAGCGCCCGGTCGCCTGCGATGTCGAACGGGCCGCGCGCGATCAGCGCTTGCGCGTCGGGCAGGGGCAGGGGGCCATCGGGCGGATCCACCAGCCGCAGCACATAGTGATTGCCGGGCCGCCCGGCAAAGGCATCCAGGTTTTGCCGACCGATCGCCAGAAACACCCGCGCGCCGCTTTCGGGCAGCGCCGCGAGGGCCGCCGGGATATTGGCAACGCAGTGCCAATTGTCGCCGGGACCGGGCTGCCAGGGCGGACGCTCATATGCGATCAGGGCCGTGCCGGTGGCGGCGCAGGCCTCGACGGCATTCGCGCTGATCTGCGCGGCAAAGGGATGGGTCGCGTCGATCACATGGGTGATCGCGTTGTCCCGCAGGTAAGCCGCCAGCCCCGCCACACCGCCAAAGCCTCCGATCCGCAGCGGCAGGGGCTGGGCCAGCGGCGCGGCGGTGCGACCGGCATAGGAAAACACCGCCGCGATCCCGGCATCCGCCAGACGGGCGGCCAGACGGCTGGCCTCGGTCGTGCCGCCCAGCAGAAGGATGCGTGTCATGGCTGACCCCTGGTTGGTGCTGATCGGTCTGGGCGAAGATGGACTGGCGGGGCTGCCCGATGCAAGCCGCGCCGCCTTGGCCGACGCGCAGGTGATCTTTGGCGGGCCGCGGCATCTGGCGCTGGTCGGCGCGGGGGATCGCGGGCGGCCCTGGCCGGTGCCTTTTGACGTGGCCCCGGTTCTGGCGGCGCGCGGGCAAAGGGTGGTCGTGCTGGCCTCGGGCGATCCGTTCTGGTTCGGCGCGGGCGGCAGTCTGGCGCGGCATCTGGCGGCGGGGGAGTGGGTCGCCCATCCCGCGCCCTCGACCTTTGGCTGGATGGCGGCGCGGCTGGGTTGGCGGCTTGAGGCGGTGACCTGTCTGGGCCTGCACGCCGCGCCTTTGCCCCGGCTGCGCCCGCATCTGGCCGAGGGCGCGCGGATCCTTGTGCTGATCGCCGGGCCGGATGCCGTGGCGCCGCTGGCGGGCTGGCTGCAAGGCGCGGGCTTTGGCCGGTCGATCCTGCATCTGTGTCAGGCCATGGGCGGTGCGGATGAACGCATCGTGACGCTGACCGCAACCGACCCGCTGCCCACCGGCCTGATCGCGCCGCTTGCCCTGGCGATCGAGGCGCGGGCCGATCACCCCGGCGCGGGCCTGCCGCGCAGCCCCGGCCTGGCCGATGATCTGTTTGCCACCGACGGCCAGATCACCAAGGCCCCGATGCGCGCGCTGACGCTGGCGGCGCTGGCGCCGCGCGCGGGGGAACGGCTGTGGGATCTGGGGGCGGGCTCCGGCTCGGTCTCGGTCGAGTGGTGCCTGGCGGGTGGCCGGGCCGAGGCGGTGGAGCGTGACCCCGCCCGGCAGGCCCATATCCGCGCCAATGCGCAGGCCTTTGGCGTCGATGACCGGCTGACGCTGCATCCGGGCGATCATGCCGCGCTGCTGGACAGCCTGCCCGCGCCGCAGGCGGTGTTCGTCGGCGGTGGCGGTGACGCGGCGCTGTTTGACCGGCTGCTGGCGCTGCCGCCCGGCACAAGGCTGGTGGCCAATGCGGTGACGCTGGAAACGCAGGTGCTGGTGACTGACCTGCACGCGCGGCGGGGCGGGCGGCTGATGCGCGTTGATCTGGCCGAGGCCGGGCCGCTGGGCCGGATGCGCGGCTGGACCCATGCGCGCGGCGTCGTGCAATGGGCGGTGGTGCTGTGATCGCGGCCGGCTTTGGCTTTCGCGGCGCGGCCAGCGTCGATGATCTGGCGCAGGCCCTTGCGGCGGCGGTGGCGGCGGCAGGGGGCGCGTCGCCCGACCTGCTGGCGACTGCGCCGGACAAGGCGGGGGCGACGGCGCTGACGGGTCTGGCCGCGCGGCTGGGTCTGCCCTTGCGCGCCGTGCCGGTGGATGGCATCGCCACGCCCACAGACAGCGACCGGGTGCGCGCCCGCTTTGGCACCGGATCACTGGCCGAGGCCGCCGCGCTGTCCGCCGCAGGCCCCGGCGCGCGGCTGATCGCGGGCCGCCAGATCAGCGACAATGGCATGGCGGTTGCCGCCTTGGCCGCGACATCGGAAGGAACGACAGAATGACGGTTCACTTTATCGGGGCAGGGCCGGGCGCGGCCGATCTGATTACCCTGCGCGGGCGCGATCTGATCGCCGCCTGCCCGGTCTGCCTGTATGCCGGCAGCCTGGTGCCCGCCGCGCTGCTGGATCACTGCCCGCCCGGCGCGCGGATCGTGAACACCGCCCCGATGAGCCTTGACGACATCATCGCCGAAATCGCCGCCGCCCATGCGCAGGGGCAGGATGTGGCGCGGCTGCATTCGGGCGATCTGTCGGTCTGGTCGGCGATGGGCGAACAGTTGCGCCGCCTGCGCGATCTGGGCATCCCCTATGACGTAACGCCCGGCGTGCCGTCATTCGCCGCCGCCGCCGCCGCGCTTGGGGCCGAACTGACGCTGCCCGGCCTGGCGCAATCGGTGGTGCTGACGCGCACGCCGGGCCGCGCCTCGGCCATGCCAGAAGGCGAGCGGCTGGCGGCCTTTGCCGCCACCGGGGCGACGCTGGCGATCCATCTGTCGATTCACCTGCTGGACCGGGTGGTGGCCGATCTGACCCCGCATTACGGCCCCGATTGCCCGATCGCCGTGGTCTGGCGCGCAACCTGGCCCGATCAGCGGATCATCCGGGGGCGGCTGGACGACATCGTGGCGACGGTCGGCCCCGATCCCGACCGCACCGCACTGATTCTGGTCGGCCCGGCCCTGGCGGCCGAGGGCTTTGACGACAGTCGGCTTTATGCGGATGACTATGATCGGCGTTTCCGGCCGCGCGGCACCGATCCGCGCTTTCCCGGCAGCGCCTAAGGCGGTAACGGTGGCGGCATGAGCGGCTTTGTTTCCTTTGTCTCCTCGGGTCCGGGCGACCCTGAACTGCTGACCCTGAAGGCGGTGGCGCGGCTGGCGGCGGCAGATGTGGTGCTGTTTGACGATCTGTCATCCGGCCCGATCCTGGCCCATGCCCGGCCCGGCGCCGATCTGATCGGGGTCGGCAAACGCGCCGGTCGCCCCTCGGCCAAGCAGGATCATGTGAACCGGCTGCTGGTCGATCACGCCGCTGCCGGGGCGCGGGTGGTGCGGCTGAAATCCGGGGATTGCAGCCTGTTTGGCCGATTGGAGGAGGAACTCGTCGCGCTGGAGGCTGCGGGCATCGGCTATGAGATCGTGCCCGGCGTCACCTCGGCCACGGCGGCGGCGGCGGCGGCGGGGATTCCGCTGACCCGGCGGCTGACGGCGCGGCGGGTGCAGTTCGTGACCGGCGCCGATGTGCGCGGCACGCTGCCCGAGGATCTGAACTGGGCCGCCTTGGCCGATCCGCGCGCCACAACCGCCGTCTATATGGGGCAGCGCAGTTTCGCGGCCTTGGTCGACGGGCTGGTGGCGCATGGCCTGCCCGCGACCACCCCCGCCCTGTTGGCCGAGGCCGTGGGCCACCCCGAGCAAAGGCTGACCCGCAGCACGCTGGCCGGTCTGGTGGTGCATCTGGCAGACGGCCCGGCGGGGCAGCATCCCGGCCTGATCCTGTATGGTTCGCTGGCCGATGAGGGCGGGCAGCATCGCCCGCACGGTGGCGGCCCCGACGACACCCCTTGACCGGTTGGCCAGCGGCAGTCCAAATGGCCGGGCAAGGTGTCCCATCAGGCGCAAAGCGTCGGGACTGAAACGGGAATCGGCAAGGGGCGGACCAAATCGCGGCGCCCCCGGACCGAGCCGCCCCCGCGACTGTCAGCGGTTAGCGGCCCTCGGATGCCACTGTCCCTTCGGGATGGGAAGGCGAGGGTGCGCAGAGCCGCAAGCCAGGAGACCGGCCCTGCGTCAACGTAGCTGATGCCGTCGGGTGTGACGGATGGAGGGAAACATGCATATCGAACCCGGCGTCGTCACTGGCGTCAAGATGGCCCTTGGGGCCGCCACGGGCAGCGCCGCTGTCATCTATGCGATCCGCGAGTCGCTGAACACCATTCGCGCCAGCGGGTTCGCCTCGCTTGCGGTGCGCAGCCTGATCGCCACCATCGCCGTCTTTATCTTCTTCGAGGTGCTGCCGCACTTTTCGGTCGGCGTGTCCGAGGTGCATTTCATCCTTGGATCGACGCTGCTGCTGATCCTTGGAACCGCCCCGGCGGCCATCGGGCTGGTGCTTGGGCTGCTGATCCAGGGCGTGTTCTTTGCACCCAGCGACCTGCCGCAATTCGGTATGAACGTGACCACGCTGCTGGTCCCGCTGTTTGCCATTCACGCGCTGGTGCGCCGCATCATCGCGCCGGGCACCGCCTATGTCGACCTGACCTATGTGCAGGCGCTGAAACTGTCGACCGCCTATCAGGGCGGGGTCGTGCTGTGGGTGGCCTTCTGGGCGATCTACGGCCATGGCTTTGGCGCCGAGAACCTGGCGGGCATCGCCAGCTTTGGCGCGGCCTACATGCTGGTCGTCCTGATCGAGCCGATCGCCGATCTGGCCGTGCTGGCTGGTGCCAAGGCGCTGAACGGCCTGCGTGGCTCGGGTCTGGTGACGCCGCGCCTGTATGACGCGGGTTGAACGCTACAGCTCCGGGGGCGCGCGCCGCCCCCGGCCCATCGGGGATCGCCATGACCAAGCCGCTGGACCTTGCGCTGATCGGCATCGGCAGCGGTGATCCCGACCATCTGACGCTTCAGGCGATCAAGGCGATCAACCGCGCTGACCTGATCCTGATCCCGCTGAAAGGTGATGAAAAGTCGGCGCTGGCGGCTTTGCGGCAGGGGATGCTGGATCAGCACCTGACGCGGCCTGACACGATCATCCAGACCTTCGACATGCCGCGTCGCGCGGCGACCGGCGATTATCTGCGCGCGGTCGATGACTGGCACGATGCCATCGCTGTCTGCTGGCAACAGGCGATTGCGCGCCATCCCGGCGTGGCCGATGTCGCGCTGCTGGTCTGGGGTGATCCCTCGCTTTACGACAGTACCTTGCGCATCGCGGCGCGGCTGGACCCGGCGCCGCGGCTGACGGTGGTGCCGGGCATCACCTCGATGCAGGCGCTGACGGCGGGCCATGCGATCCCGCTGAACGGGCTGGGCGCGCCGGTGGTTATCACCACGGGGCGGCGGCTGCGCGACCACGGCTGGCCCGAGGGGGCCGACCGCGTGGTGGTGATGCTGGACGGCGATCTGGCGATGGCGGGGCTGCCCGAGGCCGACCGGCTGCATGTCTGGTGGGGCGGCTGCGTCGGCATGGCCGAACAGGTGCTGATCGCCGGGCCGCTGCCGCAGGTGATCGACGACATCCGCGCGGCCCGCGCCGCGTTGCGGGATCGGCTGGGCTGGGTCATGGACATCTATCTGCTGGAACGCCGCGCCCCCTAGCCCCAGGCGGGGAAGGGGTCCGGCAGGCCGCGCCAGTCGTCCGGCGTGAAATCATCCGCATCCATCAGCGCCCCATTCAGCGCCGCGCAGATCGCCGCGCGGTCCATGCCCGCACCGATGAACACGATTTCCTGACGGCGGTCGCCCCATGGCTCGGCCCAGTTGCGCGCGATCTCGGCCTGCGCGTCGGGGTGGGGCGGCAGCCGCTCGGGCGGGACGCTGGCCCACCAGCGGCCTAGGGGCGCGATCTGGGACAGCGCCCCGGCCAGGCTGAACTCGGCCACCCAATCGGGGCGGGTGGCGATCCAGAAATGGCCCTTGGCGCGGATCACGCCGGGCAGATCGCTGTTCAGCACCTGATGCACGCGGGCCGGATGAAACGGCGCGCGGGCGTGATAGACAAAGGATGAAATGCCATATTCCTCGGTCTCGGGCGTGTGGTTGGCAAAGCCATAAAGTTCTTTCGCCCACATCGGGTGTTCGTGGGCGGTGTCGAAATCGAACAGCCCGGTGTTCAGGATGGCATCGGCATCGACCATTGCGCGGTCGGTTTCGATCAGCCGCGCATCGGGGTTCAGCGACCGGATGATCTTGCGCGCGCCATCGCGCGCCGCGGGGCTGGCGTCGCTGATCTTGTTCAGAACGATAACATCGGCGAACTCGATCTGGTCGGTCAGCAGATGCACCAGATGGCGGTCGTCCTGATCGCCCAGACTTTCGCCACGATCCCCCAGCAGGTCGTGGCTGGCGAAATCGGTGGGCAGGTTGACGGCATCGACGACGGTGACCATCGTGTCCAGCCGCGCCACATCCGACAGGCTGCGGCCCTGATCGTCGCGGAAATCGAAGGTCGCGGCGACCGGTAGCGGTTCGGCCACCCCGGTCGATTCGATCAGCAGGTAATCAAAGCGGCCTTCCTCGGCCAGGTGCCGGACCTGCACCAGAAGATCGTCGCGCAGCGTGCAGCAGATGCAGCCGTTCGTCATCTCGACCAGCTTTTCCTGCGACCGCGACAGTTCGCTGCCCTCGCGGATCAGGTCGGCGTCGATGTTCACCTCGGACATGTCATTGACGATGACGGCGACCCGCCGCCCCGCGCGATTGTTCAGGACATGGTTCAACAATGTCGTCTTGCCTGCACCCAGAAAGCCCGACAGGACGGTGACAGGAAGGCGGGGATCGGTCTGCATGGCGGCCATCACGTAATGTTATAATATTACGTTTATCTAGCGCGACACGGCGGTGCGGGCAACCCGGCTGATTTTGCCGCGCCGATGTGATAGGATGGCCGGGGGAAAGGGGGATGCCATGACCCAAAGACCGCTGGATCACGATCACGGACCATCCACCGCACGGCTGAAGCATTTCACCCGGATCGAGCGTGAGGCGCAGGACAAGGCCGCGCCCGAGATGGGCAAAAGGCGCGGCCGGGATGACCGGAACACGCGCCTGACGCAGTTTCTGCGGATCGAGCGGGGCGAGCGGGCATAGGCCCGGTCAGCTTCCCATTCCCTCCCAGAAGCCTTTGACTTTCTGAAAGAAACTGTTGCCCTGCGGGTTGTTGTCGGCCTCGATCTGTTCAAACTCGCGCAGCAATTCGCGCTGGCGGGCAGTCAAGTTGACCGGGGTTTCGACCGACAGTTCAATCAACATGTCGCCATTGTCGTCGCGGCCGCGCAGGGGCGGCATTCCCTTGCCGCGCAGGCGCATCTGGCGGCCGGTCTGGCTGCCCGCAGGCACCTTGACCCGGCTTTTGCCGCCGTCGATGGTCGGCACCTCGACCTCGCCACCCAGGGCGGCGGTGGCCATGCTGACCGGCACGCGGCAGAACAGCACCTGGCCGTCGCGCTGGAAGATGGCGTGGGGTTTGACCTCGATAAAGATGTAAAGATCGCCCTGAGGGCCGCCGCGCAGGCCGGCCTCGCCCTCACCGGCAAGGCGGATGCGGGTGCCGGTTTCGACACCGGCGGGGATGTTCACCGCCAAGCTGCGGTCGCGTTCGATGCGGCCCGCGCCGTGGCAGGATTTGCAGGGGTTCTTGACCACCTGACCGGCACCGTTACAGGTGGGACAGGTGCGTTCGACGGTGAAAAAGCCCTGCTGCGCGCGGACCTTGCCCATGCCCGCGCAGGTCGGGCAGGTGACCGGCTCCGACCCGCCTTCGGCGCCCGTGCCATGGCAGGCGTCGCAGGGCGTCGAGCCGGGGACGTCGATGGTTTTCTGCACGCCCAGATAGGCTTCTTCCAGGTCGATACGCAGGTTGTAGCGCAAATCGGCGCCGCGTTGCGCGCGCGGGCGCCCGCCCTGGCCGCCGCGACCGCCCATGAAATCGCCGAACAGATCCTCGAACACGTCGGAAAAGGCGGATTGGAAATCGCCGCGCCCGCCGCGCCCGAAACCGCCCATGCCGCCATCAAAGGCCGCGTGGCCGAAACGGTCATAGGCCGCCTTTTTCTGGTCGTCCTTCAGGCAGTCATAGGCCTCGTTCACCTCTTTGAAGTCGGCCTCGGCGCGGGGATTGCCGCCGTTGCGGTCGGGGTGAAGCTCTTTCGCCTTGTTGCGATAGGCTTTCTTGATTTCCTCGGGCGAGGCCCCGCGGGCGACCCCCAGAACGTCGTAATAGTCGCGTTTTGCCAACCTTCAGGCCCCCCGGCAATGGCAGCGCCGGCCCGCGGGGATGCGCGGACCGGCGTTTGGTCAGATGCGCTTACTTGCGCTTGTTGTCGCCCAGATCCTCGAAATCGGCATCGACGATATCGTCGTCAACCGACCGCGGGGCATCCTCGTCAGCCTCGGGGGCTTCGCCCTCGGACTGCTGCGCCTTGTAGATCGCCTCGCCCAGCTTCATCGCGGCATCGGTCAGGTTGGTGATGCCACCCTTGATCTTGCCGGCGTCCTCGGATTTCAGCGCTTCCTCCAGCGCGCCAATGGCCAGTTCGATCGCCTCGACGGTCGAGCCATCAACCTTGTCGCCGTGTTCGTCCAGCGACTTGCGGGTGGAGTGGATCAGGCTTTCGGCCTGGTTCTTCACCTCGACCAGTTCGCGGCGCTTCTTGTCGGCTTCGGCATTGGCTTCGGCGTCCTTCACCATCCGGTCGATATCGGCATCGGACAGACCGCCCGAGGCCTGGATGGTGATGTTCTGCGACTTGCCGGTGCCCTTGTCCTTGGCCGAAACCGAGACGATGCCGTTCGCGTCGATGTCAAAGGTGACCTCGATCTGCGGCATGCCGCGCGGCGCGGGCGGGATGTCTTCCAGGTTGAACTGACCCAGCAGCTTGTTGTCGGCCGCCATTTCGCGTTCGCCCTGGAACACCCGGATCGTCACCGCATTCTGGTTATCCTCGGCGGTCGAGAAGATCTGCGACTTCTTCGTCGGGATCGTGGTGTTGCGGTCGATCAGGCGGGTGAACACGCCGCCCAGGGTTTCGATGCCCAGGCTCAGCGGGGTCACGTCCAGCAGCACGACATCCTTGACGTCGCCCTGCAGAACGCCAGCCTGGATGGCCGCGCCGAGCGCCACGACCTCATCGGGGTTGACGCCCTTGTGGGGATCCTTGCCGAAGAAGTTGGTCACTTCCTCGATCACCTTGGGCATCCGGGTCATGCCGCCGACCAGCACCACCTCGTCGATGTCGCCTTTCGACAGGCCGGCGTCTTTCAGCGCGTCCTGCACCGGCTTCATCGTGCGCTTGATCAGGTCGCCGACCAGGCTTTCCAGCTTGGCGCGGGTCAGCTTCATCACCATGTGCAGCGGCGTGCCGCTGTTCTTGTCCATGCTGATGAACGGCTGGTTGATCTCGGTCTGCGTGCTGGACGACAGCTCGATCTTGGCCTTTTCGGCGGCTTCCTTGAGACGCTGAAGCGCCATCTTGTCGCCGGTCAGATCGACGCCATGTTCCTTTTTGAACTCCTCGGCGAGGTAGTTCACGATGCGCATGTCGAAATCTTCGCCACCCAGGAAGGTGTCGCCATTGGTCGATTTGACCTCGAACAGGCCGTCGTCGATTTCCAGAATGGTGATGTCGAAGGTGCCGCCGCCAAGGTCATAGACGGCGATGGTCTTGGTGTCTTTCTTGTCCAGGCCATAGGCCAGGGCGGCGGCGGTCGGTTCGTTGATGATCCGCAGCACGTCCAGACCGGCGATCTTGCCGGCGTCCTTGGTGGCCTGACGCTGGGCGTCGTTGAAATAGGCGGGAACGGTGATGACCGCCTGCGTCACGCTTTCGCCCAGATAGGATTCGGCGGTTTCCTTCATCTTCTGAAGGATCATCGCGCTGATCTGCGCGGGGGAATATTTCTCGCCACGGACCTCGACCCAGGCGTCGCCATTGCCGCCGTCAACGATGGCATAGGGCACCAGTTTCTTGTCCTTTTCCACCTCGGGGTCGGTGGTGCGGCGGCCGATCAGGCGCTTGACCGCGAACACGGTGTTCGACGGGTTGGTGACCGCCTGGCGCTTGGCCGACTGGCCGACCAGACGTTCGCTTTCCGTAAAGCCCACGACCGAGGGGGTGGTGCGGGCGCCTTCGGCGTTTTCGATGACCTTGGGCTGCGACCCATCCATGATGGCCACGCAGCTGTTGGTGGTTCCAAGGTCAATCCCGATGACTTTGGCCATGTGTAATACCTCTTCTTCCGGCGATATGACGGACGCAGGTCCGGGGACGGCCCCCACGCCCAGATCCCATTCAGATGGCCCGGAACGTCCCGGACCGGCTTCGCAGGGTATATAGGCAAGGGGTTTTGACCCTGCAAGCGTTCGGCCCCGGCGAAACGCACGGCATCGGTGCAGAACCGTGCGGAAGCGTCACTTGCCCGCGCCCCAGCTGGCCGAGATGGATTGCCGGGTCACGAACTCACCCATCAGGCCGATCATGAACAGCACCATCGACACTTTCAGCGGATAGCTGACCGAGGTGAAATAGGGTTCGTAGTTGATGAACACAAAGCCGCGCGTCTGGTCGGTGATGTGAAACAGCGGGTTCCAGGAAAACATCGCCAGCATCTTGGCCGACAGAACGTTGGCCACGAACAGCTTGCCCGAAAAGATCATGTTGGCACGCTGATAGACGGTGGTCAGCAGCCCCATCGGCGTCGGCGCCCAGGGCGTCGCAGCATAAAAGATCAGCCCGACGGAAATGCCGGAAAACCAAGCCAGCATGAACATGCCCATGGCGGCGGGCAGGTTTTCAAAATGCACCGGCTCGACCAGCACATGATAGCCGTAGATCATCACCGAAAAGATCAGCGTCTGCTTGTAAAGCACGGTGAGCGCCGATGCGGCGATGGCGATGGCGGGGTTCATCGGCCCGTGCAGCATCATCGAGGAGCTGGCGCGCGGTGCGCCCGCCACCGCGCCGATGGCGGCGGTGTGGTTCATGAACATGAACACGCCGGTCAGCAGATAGATCACATAAGGCCCGCGAATGGGCGAGCTTTTGATGCCCATCACCCAGAACATCAGAAAGAACCCGCCCGCCATCACCAGGGCCTGCACGAAAGTCAGCAGCAGCCCGATGATCGGGTTGCCGTGGGCGTTGCGCAGCGACTTGACCGTGGTGTCATAGATCAGACCCAGGGTGGTCGTCGTCGCCTCGAAGAAGTTCCTTGGCCGGTGGGGGGAAAACATGCGGGGCACACCTTGGCTGAGTCGGGGGCCAGCATGGCAGGCAAACCTTGCCCCTTCGTTGACGCCGCATCATAAGGAACAGGAACAGTCGCGGCAACGCCGACGGCCCGTGCGGCCCTCACGGCGTGGTGATCGCGGCGGCCAGGTGAAAGGACCGATGATGGATCATGCCGTGATGATGACCGAATTGCGCCGTCTGGCGGTGCTGGCGGGCGCGCGGATCATGCAGATCTATGCCGCCCCTGACTTCGAGGTGCGGACGAAATCCGACGCCTCGCCGGTGACCGAGGCCGATGAGGCCGCCGATGCGCTGATCGCCGCCGGCCTGCGCGCGGCCTTTCCGGGCATCCCGCTGGTGACCGAGGAACAGGCCGCAAGTCACGCCCAGTCGGTCAGCACCTTCCTGATCGTCGATCCGCTGGACGGCACGAAAGAGTTCGTCCAGCGCCGGGGCGATTTCACCGTGAACATCGCCTATGTCGAAGATGGCGTGCCGGTGCTGGGCGTGGTCTATGCCCCCGCCAGGGAACGCCTGTTCCTGACCCTGCCCGAGGGCGGCGCGGTCGAGGAGATCGGCCCCTTCGACCCCGACACCCAGGGCGAGACCCGCCCGATCGGCGTGAACGTGCATCCCGACAATCGCGGGCTGATGGTCGTCGCGTCGAAATCGCATCGCGACCAGGCCACCGACGATTATATCGCTGCCTATGCCGTGCGCGACATGACCAGCGCCGGTTCCTCGCTGAAGTTCTGTCTGGTGGCGACGGGCGAGGCCGACCTTTACCCGCGTCTGGGCCGCACGATGGAATGGGATACGGCGGCGGGCGATGCGGTGCTGCGCGCGGCGGGCGGCCAGGTGGTGCGGTTCGACGATCACAGCCCGCTGGCCTATGGCAAGCCCGGCTTTGAAAACCCGTTCTTCATCGCCTATGCGCCGGGCGTTCTTTTGCAGCAGGGCTGAGCCATGTCCGTTCTGATCGTCATCCCGGCGCGCTATGCCTCGACCCGCTATCCGGGCAAGCCGCTGGTGGAGTTGCGCGGCGCGCAGGGTATCGCGCGCAGTCTGATCCGGCGCAGTTGGGATGCCGCGATGGCGGTGCCGGGGATCGACCGTGTGGTGGTGGCCACCGATGACGACCGCATCCGCGACCACGCCGAAGGCTTCGGCGCGCAGGTGGTGATGACCGCGACCACCTGCCGCAACGGCACCGAACGCTGCGCCGAGGCGCATGAGGTGCTGGGCGGCAGCCATGACATCGTGGTCAACCTGCAAGGCGATGCGCCGCTGACCCCGGCGTGGTTCCTGTCGGATCTGATTGCCGCCCTGCGCGCCGATCCCGATGCCGAGATCGCCACCCCGGTGCTGCGCTGCGAAGGCGCGATGCTGGCCAGCTTGCTGGCCGACCGCCGCGAGGGCCGCGTGGGCGGCACCACCGCGGTCTTTGGCACGGGCGGGCGGGCGCTTTACTTCAGCAAGGAAGTCATCCCCTTCACCGGTCAGGATTACCCGCCCGAGGCCGCGACCCCGGTGTTTCACCATGTCGGCGTCTATGCCTATCGCCCCGCCGCGCTGGCCGCTTATCCGGGCTGGCCGATGGGTCCGCTGGAAACGCTTGAGGGGCTGGAACAACTGCGCTTTCTGGAGAACGGCCGCATGGTGAAATGCGTGCAGGTCGACGCCCGTGGCCGCCAGTTCTGGGAACTGAACAACCCCCAGGACGTCGCCCGGATCGAGGCGATGATGGCGCAGATGGGCATGCCATGACGCCCCGGCCAGCCGCGCCGCAGGGCTGGCCGCTGTCGATCCTTGCCGAACCGCTGCCCACCAGCCTGGTCATCGTCAGCCGCCACCGGCCCGCCGAGCTGGCGCGCTGCCTGCGGGCGGTGACGTTGATGGATCATCCCCTGGCCGAGGTGATCGTGGTCGCCGATCCCGCAAGCGTGGCGCTGACCGCAGGGATGGCGGTCAAGGCGGTGGTGTTCGATCAGGCCAACATCTCGACCGCGCGCAATCTGGGGTTGGCGCAGGCGGCGGGGCAGGTGGTGGCCTTTGTCGATGACGATGCGATCCCCGAACCCGACTGGCTGCGCAAGATCGCCGCGCCCTTTGCCGATCCGCGCGTCACGGCGGCGGGTGGCGTGGTGCGCGGGCGTGATGGCATGCGCTGGCAGTTCCGCGCCGGGACGGTCGATGCCAGCGGCCTGACCAGCCGCTTTGAGGCGCCGATGGAAACGCACCTTTATCCACCGCCGGGGGATGGCCGCGCGATCTCGACCATCGGCACGAATTGCGCCTTTCGCCGCGATGCCCTTGCGGCGATCGGCGGTTTTGCCAGCCACCACCGCTATCACCTGGATGAGACGGACGTGAACCTTCGGCTGGCGGCGGCGGGGGGCTGGGCGGCGGTCGTGCCGGATGCGCAGGTGCTGCATGGCGCGGCTGAAAGCATCCGCCGCACCGCCGAGCGGGTGACCGTGGACCTGACCGAGATCGGCGCCTCGGCCGCCTGTTTCTGGCGGCGGCACGCGCCGGGGCAGGATCACGCGCCGCTGGCCGATGCGCTGATCGCGGCGGAACGCCGCCGCCTGATCGCGCAGATGCTGGCCGGGACGTTGCAGCCGGGGCAGGTGGCCATGGTGCTGGCCACGCTGCGCGCCGGGCTGGATCAGGGCCGCAGCCGCCCGCTGGACCCCGGCCAGCCGATCCCGGCCCCGCCCGGCTTTCTGCGCTTTCCCACCCGCACCGACCGCCCGCGCCGGATCATCGCCGGGCGGCGCTGGAACCAGGCGCGGCTGCGCGATCAGGCGCGGCAGGCGGCGGCGGATGGCGCGCTTGTCACGCTGTTCCTGTTCAGCCGCACCAGCCTGCCGCACCGGCTGCGCTTTGACCCGGAGGGGTTCTGGGAACAGGCGGGCGGCCTGTGGGGCCTGTCGCATCCTGGCCTCGCCCGCCCATGGCGCGCGGGCTTTGCCACCCGGCTGGCGCGGGAAACGGCCACAATGGCCGCCGCCCGTCGGCCAGAAGCCGCCAAAGGGTAGAAAACCCCGCATTTTCACCGTGTCAGAATGTCATGCCCCTGCCGCAAATACTTGCGAAATGCGGGCGTCGGGTGCATAGCAACCCGATCACAAAGGGTGACAAAGGTATTGCTGCGATGAACCGCAAAGTGACGAAAGCCATCTTTCCCGTGGCCGGTCTGGGAACCCGCTTCCTGCCTGCCACCAAGTCGATTCCGAAGGAAATCATGACTCTGGTGGATCGTCCGCTGATCCAATACGCCATTGATGAGGCCCGCGCCGCCGGCATCAAGGAGTTCATCTTTGTCACCTCGCGCGGGAAGGGGGCGCTGGAGGATTACTTCGACCACGCGCATGAGCTGGAAAACACCCTGATCCGCACCAAAAAGACCGACCTGCTGAACATCCTGCGGTCGACCAACATGGATTCGGGCGAAATCGCCTATGTCCGCCAACACAAGGCGATGGGGCTGGGCCACGCCGTCTGGTGCGCGCGCCGCCTGATCTCGCCGGACGAACCCTTCGCCGTGGTGCTGACCGATGACATCATCACCGGCGAACCGCCCTGCCTTCAGCAGATGGTCGAGGCCTATCAGGACACCGGCGGCAGCATGGTCGCCACGATGGAGGTCGCCCCCGACAAAGCCCAGGCCTACGGCGTGCTGGACGTGGCCGAGGATCACGGCAACATCGTCCGCGCCCGCGGCATGGTCGAAAAGCCCGCGCCGGGCACCCAGCCGTCGAACATGGCGGTGATCGGGCGCTACATCCTGGCGCCGAACATCCTGAACCACCTGAACCGCATGAAAGAGGGCGCGGGCGGCGAGATCCAGTTGACCGACGCCATCGCCGATGAAATCGCGGCGGGCGGCGACGTGTTCGGCCTGCGCTTCAAGGGCCAGCGGTTCGATTGCGGGTCCAAGGCGGGCTATCTGCAAGCGACCGTCGCCTTTGGCCTGGCGCGCGCCGAACTGGGGCCAGAGTTCGCGGCCTATCTGAACGACATCGTGGCGATGGGGCTGACCGGCAAGGATCGCGCCTGATGGCGGGTCCGGCGGTTCTGGTCACCGGGGGCGCCGGTTACATCGGCGCCCATGCCTGCAAGGTTCTGGCGGCCAGCGGTTACACCCCGGTCACCTTTGACAACCTGCAAACCGGCTTTCGCCGCGCCGTCCAGTTCGGCCCCTTTGCCGAGGGCGACCTGATGGATCGCGCCCGGCTGGATCAGGTGTTCGCCGAATACCGCCCGGTCGCGGTGATGCATTTTGCCGCCCGCTCGCTGGTCGGTGAGGCGATGGCCAAGCCCGGCCTGTATTGGCGGGGCAATGTGGCCGCCTCTTTGAACCTGATCGAGGCGACGGTCGCGGCAGGGGTGAAAAACTTTGTCTTTTCATCGACCTGCGCGACCTATGGCGATCATGACGGGGTGCTTTTGGATGAAAACACCCCGCAGACGCCGCTGAATGCCTATGGCGCCAGCAAGCGCGCGATCGAGGACATGCTGACCGATTTCGGCGCGTCGGACGGGCTGAACAGCGTGATCTTTCGCTATTTCAACGTAGCCGGTGCCGATCCCGATGCGCAGATCGGTGAAAGCCACGACCCCGAAACCCATCTGATCCCGCTGATCCTTCAGGCCATCGACGGCCAACGCGGCGCGCTGACGGTGTTCGGCACCGATTATCCGACACCGGACGGCACCTGCATCCGCGATTATGTGCATGTCATGGACCTGGCCGAAGCGCATGTGCTGGGCCTGAAATGGCTTGAGGCCGGGCGCGGCAGCCGGGTGTTCTGCCTGGGCACCGGCAGCGGTTTTTCGGTGCGCGAAGTGATCGACGCCGCCGAGGCCGTGACCGGGCGCGAAGTGCCGATCACCATCGGTGAACGCCGCGCGGGCGATGCGGTCAAGCTGGTCTCGGGCAGCGAACGGGCGCTGTCGGAACTGGGCTGGTCGCCAAGTCGGTCAACCCTGCCGGTGATGATCGCCGATGCCTGGCGCTGGCACCAGACCGGCCATAATGGCGGCTAGGCCCGCCTGGCTGCTGGACATCACCCGTCTGGTCGACCGGCTGGACGGGCGCCCGCTGACCGGCGTCGACCGGGTCGAGGCCGCCTATCTTCGCGAACTGATCGCCCGCGACGACCGGGCGCTGTTCCTGTGGTGGCGGCGCGCGCCGGTCTCGGTTCTGCTGCCGGGGCAGGCGGGGGCGCTGCTGATGGCGGTGATCGACGGTCAGGCGGATCCGGGCGGCTTGCGCGCGCGGCTGGCGGCGCAGCGGCTGGGGGGCGCGCCCGACCTGTGGGTGCCGCGGCTGATCCGTCGCTGGCTGCCCGGCGGCGGCGATTACCTGAACACCGGTCATGTGAACCTGCGCCCGCGCGGTCTGGCGGCGCTGCGCCGGGCGGGGCTGCGGGTCCAGGTGATGATCCACGACACGATCCCGCTGGACCTGCCCCAGCACCAGGCCGAGGATCAGCCCGCCCGCTTTCGTGCCAAGCTGATCGCCGCGCTGACCGGCGCCGACCGGCTGATCGCCAATTCGGCGCTGACGGCCGACGATCTGCGCCGCTGGTCGGCGCGGCTGGGCGTGCCTTGCCCGCCCATCCTCACCGCGCCCCTGGGCGTGGTGCCGCCCGCACCGGGCCACGACCAGACCCCGCTGCCCCCCGGCCTGCCGCCCAAGGCGCCGTTCTTTGTCACTGTCGGCACCATCGAGCCGCGCAAGAATCATGCCCTGCTGCTGGACGCCTGGGATCTGCTGGCCCGCCGCATGGATCGGGTGCCGGGCCTCTTGATCCTGGGTCGGCGCGGCTGGGCCACGCCGTCGCTGCTGGCACGGCTGGACGCGCTGCCCCCGGACGGCCCGGTGGTTCAGGCGGCAGGACTGTCGGATGCGCAACTGGCGCGGCTGATCGCGGCCTCGCACGGGTTGCTGATGCCCTCGCTGGCCGAGGGGGTGGGACTGCCCATGCTTGAGGCCGCCGATCTGGGGGTGCCGGTGCTGGCCGCACCGCTGCCCACGGCGACCGAGTTTCTGGGCGATGCCGTCACCACCCTGCCCTGGGGCGATGCGGCAGCCTGGGCCGATGCCATCGCAGCAGCCGCCGCGCGGCCCCGCGCGCGCCCGGCCTATCCGGCCTTGCCTCGGTGGTCCGATCACTTCAATCTGGTCTTGTCGGACGGCGGTCCAGCGGGCTAACCAACGGCAACAAAAGGTTTTCAGGGTCAGGTTCAGTGGGGCTGGTGCAATCCTACATGCGACGGGTGGAACGCCGGCAATTGCTGTGGCGGGGCTTTCGCAGCCGTCACGCGCTGCGCGCCGTCACCGACCGCACCCCCCAGATCCGGCCACGTGACTTGCTGGTGCTGTCCACCATCCGCAACGAAGCCCCGCGCCTGCCCTATTTCCTGGATTACTACCGCGCGCGCGGGGTCAACTGGTTCCTGATCGTCGACAACGACTCGGATGATGGCGGGCGCGAGTGGCTGGCCGAACAGCCCGACGTGTCGCTGTGGACGACCAAGGCCAGCTACAAGGATGCCCGGTTCGGGATGGACTGGCTGACCTGGCTGCTGATCCGCCACGGCCACGGCCATTGGTGCCTGACCGTCGACCCGGATGAGTTCCTGATCTACCCGTTCTGCGACACCCGCCCGCTGCGGGCGCTGACCGACTGGCTGGACAGCCGCGACGTGCCGGCCTTTCCGGCGATGCTGCTGGACATGTATCCCAAGGGGCCGATCGACGCCCATCCCTATACCCAGGGCAGCGACCCGATGCAGATCGCCCGCTGGTTCGACGCCGGGAATTATACGATCAGCCGCAACAAGCGCTATGGCAACCTGTGGATTCAGGGTGGCCCGCGCGCGCGGATGTTCTTTGCCGACAACCCCCGCGCCGCGCCCGCGCTGAACAAGATCCCGCTGGTGCGCTGGAACCGCCGCTATGCCTATGTCAGCTCGACCCATATGCTGCTGCCGCGCGGGCTGAACGCCGTCTATGATACCGAAGGGGGCGAGCGCGCCTCGGGTCTTTTGCTGCACACCAAGTTCCTGTCGGTGCTGGGCGACAAGGTGACCGAGGAAATGGCCCGCCAACAGCATTATGCCGACAGCCGCGAGTATTACGCCTATTCCCAGCAGATTGGCCGCCAGCCTGATCTGTGGTGCCCGGCCTCGCAGCAATATGTGAACTGGCGCCAGCTTGAGATTCTGGGGCTGATGTCCAAGGGGGATTGGGCATGACGGCCTGCATCGGCTTCGTGATGATGTGCCACACCGCGCCGCAACGCGCGATCCAGGTGGTGCGCCATTGGGTCGGGCAGGGGGCGCCGGTGGTTATCCATGTCGATGCCGCCGCCGACAAGGTGGATCAGACCCTGCGCGCGGGGCTGGCCGATCTGGGCGATCGCGTCAGCTTCATTGCGCGCCATCGGTCGACCTGGGGAAGCTGGGGCCTGGTCGCCGCCGCACAGGAAGGCGCGGCGCAGATGCTGGCCCGCCACCCCGAGGTGACGCATGTGTTCCTGGCCTCGGGTGCCTGCCTGCCGCTGCGGCCGCTGGCGGAACTGGCCGCCTATCTGGACGCCCATCCCGACACCGATTTCATCGAAAGCGTCGTGACATCCGAGGCCGCCTGGGCCAAGGGCGGGCTGGAGGACGAACGCTTCACCCTGTTCTTCCCCTTCTCGTGGCGGCACAACCGGCGGCTGTTCGATCACTATGTGGCGCTGCAACGCCGCATTGGGCTGCGCCGCCGCATCCCCGACGGGCTGAACCCGCATCTGGGTTCGCAATGGTCGTGCCTGACGCGCGAGACCCTGCGACGGGTGCTGGACGACCCCCGCCGGGCCGAGTTCGAGCGGTATTTCAAAGGCGTCTGGATTCCCGACGAAAGCTATTTCCAGACCCTTGCCCGCCGCCATGCCCGCCGCATCGAAAGCCGGTCGCTGACGCTGAACAAGTTCGACATGTCGGGCCTGCCGCATATCTTCTACGACGACCATCTGGAGCTGCTGCGCCGGTCAGAACTGTTCGTGGTGCGCAAGGTCTGGCCCCATGCCGAACGGCTTTATCAGACCTTCCTGACCACGCCGACACACACCGACCAGCCGGTGCGCCGCGTCGCCCCCGACAGCGGCCGCATCGACCGCATCTTCAACCAGTCGGTCGAACGGCGAAAGTTCGGGCGCGCCGGGCTTTACATGCAAAGCCGCTTTCCCCGCAAAGGCTTCGAGGCGCGGTCGTCCGCCTATCCCTATGTGGTGTTCCAGGGCTTTTCGGATGTTTTCCCCGATCTGAAAGGCTGGCTGGCGCGGCGGCATATCGGGCGGGTCCACGGCCATCTGTTCGACCGCGAACAGGTTGATTTCGCGGGTGAAGTGCCGATCTTTGACGGCGCGATCCCGGCCCATCCCGAATTGCGCGATTACAACCCGCGCGCCTTTCTGACCAGTCTGATCTGGAATGGCCGGGGTGAACGGCAGGTGATCCTGGCCTCGGCCCGCGACCGGATGCCATCCGACCTGTATTGGTTCATGGTCGCCGATCCGAATGCCACGATCCATTTGATTACCGGCGCCTGGGCGGTGCCGCTGTATCTGTCGGGCAAGCCCGTCGCAAGCATCTGGCGCGAGGCGGCGCGGCTGCAACGCATCCAGACCCAGCAGATGAAGATCATCGACACGATCTGGCGGCGGGCGCGGGTTCAGGTCTGGACGCTGTCGGATTTCATGCAGAACCCCTCGCAGCGGCTTCAAGGGCTGGTGCGCGACCTGCAACCCGGTGACGCGCTGTCGATGGGGCCGCCGCTGGGCGCGCATGATCTGACCGGCTTTGGCCGCTTCCTTCAGCAGTTGCGCAATCAGGGCCTGCGCCCGGAACTGATGGGCGATTTCGACGATGCCGAGATCCTGCCCGACCCCGCGCCGCCATCCGCATGAGGTTTCCATGACATCCCCCTTTGACGGCTTCATCATGCTGGCCGGTATGCGCACCGGATCGAACCTGCTTGAGGAACAGCTGCGGCGGCTTCCCGGCCTGACCTCGCATGGTGAGGCGTTCAATCCGACGATGTTCGGCCATCCCAAGACCGAAATCCTGCTGGGCATGACACGGGACGAACGCGATGCCGACCCGCTGGAATTGCTGCGCCGGATGCGGGCCGCGCCGGGGATGACGGGCTTTCGCTATTTCCACGATCATGACCCGCGCATCTTTGAGCCGATGATGGACGATCCGCGCATCGCCAAGATCGTGCTGACCCGCAACCCGGTGGAAAGCTGGGTCAGCCTGCAAATCGCCCGCACCACCGGCCAATGGCGGCTTTCCGATGGCCGCCGCCGCCGCGCCGCGCAAGCGGTGTTTGACGCCGCCGATTTCGAGGCGCATCTGGCCGCCCAGCAGGATTTCCAGCTGCGGGTGTTGCACCGGCTGCAAACCACGGGGCAGACGGCGTTCTATCTGAACTATGACGACCTGCACGACCGTGAGGTGCTGGACGGCCTGGCGCGCTGGCTGGGCTTTGCCGATGGAATGCCGACTGGCGGCGTGCAGATCGTGCCGCAAAACCCCGAGGAACTGGCGCTGAAGGTTGCCAACTTCGACCAGATGGAACAGTCGCTGGCCCGGCTGGACCGGTTCAACCTGTCGCGCACGCCCAGTTTTGAACCCCGTCGCGGGCCGAACGTCCCCAGCTTTGTCGCCGCCGACGATGCGGGCCTGCTGTTCATGCCGGTGCGCGGCGGGCCCGAGGCCGGGATGGCGGCCTGGCTGACCGCCTGTAACGGCGGCGCGGCCCTGCGGGGCAATTTCGCGCGAAAGGATCTGCGGCAGTGGATGCAGGCCCGGCCCGGCCACCGCCGCCTGACGGTGGTGCGGCATCCGCTGGTGCGGGCGCATCGGGTCTTCACCGACCTGATCGTGCGCGGCGCCTTTCCGGCGATCCGCGATCATGTCTCGGACCGCTACAAGGCCAAGCTGCCGCCGCTGGATCGCGTCGAGAAGATGAAGCCCGAGGCGTTCCGCACCGCTTTCCTGGCGTTCCTGACCTTTCTACGTGCCAATCTGGCGGGGCAGACGCCGGTGCGCGTCGATCCCGCCTGGGCCAGCCAGGCCGAGGTGATCCAGGGCTTTGGCCAGTTCGCGCCGCCGGATCTGGTCCTGCCTGAGGCCGATCTGCCGCGCCTGCTGGCGGCGCTGTTTCCCGACGCGCCAGCCTATGCCGCGGCCGCCGATGACGACGTGGTGCCGCTGGCCGCGATCCGCGACGCCGAGCTGGATCAGGCCGCCCGCGCCGCTTGGCCGCGCGATTACCTGCTGTTCGGCTTCGCGGACGGCGGGCTGTAAGCCCCCAGCCGTCAAAGCAAAGGGCCGCGCGGTGATCCCGCGCGGCCCCTTTTCATTGCTCTGCCTGATCAGGCGCTACGGCGCTTGTGCGGCGCCCACAGCCGCTTGTTGGTCAGATACAGAAGCGTCGTCAGCAGCGCCAGGAACACGACCGAGACGAAGCCGACCTGCTTGCGGTCCATCATCTTGGGTTCGGCGGTCCACATCAGGAAGGCCGAAATGTCCTCGGCGATCTGATGGGCGGTCGCCGGGGTGCCATCGGCATAGGTCACGATGTCGTCGCTGACCGGCGGCGGCATTGCGATCCAGCTTCCGGGCACGGTCGACACGCCGTGTTCGTCCTTGCAGCTATCAGGCACGGAACCCGCGGCGAAGGCGACGTTGTAATAGAAGCCATCCACCCCGTCCGGCGCGCAGGCCGGGTTTTCATGATAGCCGGTCAGCAGCGAATACAGATATTCCGGCCCGCCGATGCCCTTGAAGAACTGGGCGATCCCGGTGCCATAAGGCCCGTGGAACCCGGCCCGTGCCTTGGCGATGACCGACAGGTCCGGCCCGGTGCCGTCGACATCAGCGACATAGGGGAACATGTCGGTGGGGGCGCGCGGGCGCTCCTCACCGGTTTCGGCGTCCATGATGGTCAGGTTGGCGGCATAGGCGCGCACCTGATCTTCGGGCAGGCCGGGGCCATTCGGGTCCGACAGGCTGCGCAGCGGGACGAATTGCATCCCGTGGCAGGCCGAGCAGACCTCGGTATAGACCTGCAAGCCGCGCTGCAGCTGATGCTGGTCGAACTTCCCGAACGGACCCTCAAAGCTGAAGTTCACGTCATGGATCTCGGTATGCGCACCGGCGGCGAGCGCCACGCCGGTGCCGGTCAGCAGAACCGCAGCGGCCGCAAGAAGGGTCTTTCTCATGATGCCTGATCCTTTCTTATTCGGCCGGCACGCGGGCGGCCAGCGGGTCGCTGCCGTCATGCGAGTCATGGACATAGTGGTCTTCAAAGTCCTCGGCGATGGTCGAGGGCATCGGCTCGGGCTTTTCGATGATGCCCAAGAGCGGCAGGATCACCAGGAAGTAGGCGAACCAGTAAGCCGACCCGATCAGCGAGATGGTCGAATAGGGCGGCTCGGCCGGCATGGCACCCGCCCACATCAGCACCACGAAGTCGATGACCAGCAGGTAGAACCACCATTTGAACATCGGCCGGTACCGACCCGACCGCACGCGCGAGGTATCCAGCCACGGCGCAAGCGCCATCACTAGGATCGCGCCGAACATCGCCAGCACGCCGAAGAACTTGGCGTCGATGATGCCGAAGGACAGCTTGTTGGCCAGGATCACCACCCAGACATCGGCGGTAAAGGCGCGCAGGATCGCGTAGAAGGGCAGGAAATACCATTCCGGCACGATATGTGCGGGGGTCGCCAGCGGGTTCGCCTGGATATAGTTGTCCGGGTGGCCCAGATAGTTCGGCATGAAGCCCACGACCGCGAAGAAGCCGACCAGGATCAGCGCCAAAGCAAACAGATCCTTGATGACGAAATACGGCCAGAAGGGCAGGGTGTCGGCCTCGGCCTCGGCTTTCGAGGTGCGGCGGACTTCGATGCCGGTCGGGTTGTTGTTGCCGGTGTGGTGGAAGGCCCAGATATGGACGACGACCAGGGCAGCAATCACGAAGGGCAGCAGATAGTGCAGGCTGAAGAAGCGGTTCAGCGTGGCATTGTCGACCGCCGGGCCGCCCAGCAGCCAGGTCTGGATCGCGTCGCCAATGCCGGGGATCGCGCCGAACAGGCCGGTGATGACCGTGGCACCCCAGAACGACATCTGGCCCCAGGGCAGCACGTAGCCCATGAAGGCGGTGCCCATCATGCACAGGTAGATCAGCATCCCGACGATCCAGGTCACTTCGCGCGGGGATTTGTAGCTGCCGTAGAACAGCCCCCGGAAGATGTGGATATAGACCGCCAGAAAGAACAGCGAGGCGCCGTTCGCGTGCAGGTAACGCAGCATGTAGCCGCCGTTCACGTCGCGCATGATGTGTTCGACACTTTTGAACGCCAGGTCGACATGCGGCGTGTAGTGCATCGCCAGCACGATGCCGGTGGCGATTTGCAGCACCAGACAGAAGGCCAGGACGATGCCCCAGATCCACCACCAGTTCAGGTTCTTGGGGGTCGGGATCATCAGGGTGTCATACAGAAGCCCGACGATCGGCAGGCGCCGATGCAGCCAGCGTTCGACGCCGGTCTTGGGCTCATAATGGTCGTGCGGAATACCAGACATGCTTAACCCCCTTAGCCCAGCTTGATCGTGGTTTCGTCGGTGAACTCGGCGATCGGCACGTCCAGGTTACGCGGCGCCGGGCCTTTGCGGATGCGGCCCGATGTATCGTAGTGCGAGCCGTGGCAGGGGCAGAACCAGCCGCCGAAATCACCCGAGGCATTGCCCATCGGCACGCAGCCCAGATGGGTGCAGACGCCGATCATCACCAGCCATTCGCCGGCTTCGTCCAGGGTGCGGTTCTGGTCGGCGGCGTCGGTGCCCGGCTTGTTGGCGTTTTCGGACGCCTTGTCGATCATCGTCGGGTCATCCAGCGACACGGCGCGGGCAGCCTCGATTTCCTCGGGGGTGCGGCGGCGGATGAACACCGGCTTGCCGCGCCATTTCACGGTCAGCTGGGTGCCCACACCCACGCCCGACACGTCGACATGGATCGAGGACAGCGCCTGAACATCGGCCGAGGGGTTCATCTGGTTGACCAGGGTCCAGCCGGCGGCACCGGCCGCAACGGCCCCGGCCCCCGCCGTGGCATAATACAGAAAATCGCGCCGAGTCCCCTCGGGCGTTTGACCTGCGTGATCGTCTACGTGGGACATGCGCCTCTCCTTGTCATGGCCCTGCCGGGACGGGGCCGCGATACGACTTGCCGGGCCGCGTCGAAACGCAGCCGTTGGACCGGTTTCTAGCGTTCAAATATCTGTCAGTCCAGCGCGATGCGCCCGATCATGGCCCGGCACGGCGGGGCATTGCGCCGCAGCCACAGCCGCAGCCACAGCCTCCCGTCAGGCGGGGTCGCGGGTGGCGGCGATCACATAGTTCACTGACAGGTCGCTGGCCGACAAGGACCAGCGGCGGCTGACCGGGTGATAGACCATGCCCTTGCGGTCGACGACGGCCAGCCCGGCCTGGGCGATCATCGCCGCCAGATCGTCGGGGGCGATGAACCGCGCCCAGTCATGGGTGCCGCGCGGCAACCACCGCAGCAGCCATTCGGCCGCCAGGATCGCCGCCAGCCAGCTTTGCGGCGTCTTGTTCAGGGTCGAGGTGATCAGCATCCCGCCCGGCTGCACCATCGCCGCGCAGGTCGCCAGAAAGCCCGCCGGATCGGCGACATGTTCGACGATCTCCATCGCCAGCACCAGATCGAAGGATTCGCCCGCCGCCGCCAGATCCTCGGCCGTGGTGTGGCGATAGTCGATGGTCAGCCCCTGCTGTTCGGCGTGCAGCCGCGCCACCGGCAGGTTGCCCGCCGCCGCATCGGCACCCACGACATCGGCCCCCAGCCGGGCCAGCGGTTCCGACAACAGCCCGCCGCCGCAGCCGATATCCAGCACCCGCAGCCCCGCCAGCGGCAGCGGCTGGGCCAGATCGCGGCCGAATTGCGCGGCCAACTGGCGGGTGATGTAATCCAGCCGCGCCGGGTTCATCAGATGCAGCGGGCGGAACTTGCCGTTCGGATCCCACCATTCGGCGGCCATCGCCTCGAACTTGGCGACTTCGGCGGGGTCGATCGTGGTGGTCTGGCGCATCGCTGTCTCCTTCCGGCATGGCGGCCCGGTGCGTTCCCGCATATACTGCCCCGATGGACAGGTCCGCAGGGCATAAACGCGCAGGCCCCGGTGCCCTTTACGGGGCACTTTACCCGGCCATCGCGCCATTCGACAGCCGTTTCCTGGATATGGGCGACGGCCATGTGATCCATGTCGAACAATGCGGCAATCCGGATGGCCCGGCGGTGGTGGTGCTGCATGGCGGACCGGGGGGCGGGTGCAGCCCGATGATGCGGCGCTATTTCGACCCCGGCCATTGGCGGGTGGTGCTGTTCGATCAGCGCGGCTGCGGCAGGTCGCAACCTCATGCCAGCGTTCAGGCGAACACCACCTGGCACCTGATCGCCGATATCGAGCGGATCCGCAGCGATCTGGGCATTGCCGACTGGACGGTGTTCGGCGGCAGCTGGGGGGCGACGCTGGCGCTGGCCTATGCGCAGGCCCATCCCGCCGTGGTGCGCCACCTGGTGCTGCGCGGCGTGTTTCTGGGGACCAGGGCGGAACTCGACTGGTTCTATGGCGGCGGCGCGGCGACCTTTTACCCCGACCTGTGGGCGCGGTTTCTGGCGCCGATCCCGCCCGACGAACGCAACGACCTGATCGCCGCCTATCACCGCCGCCTGTTCTGTGGCGATCACGCGACCGAGCTGCGCGCCGCCCGCGCCTGGGCTGCCTGGGAAAACGCCCTTGCCTCGGCCGGGCCCGAGGTGCCGCTGGGCGACCCGCCCGCCGATTACGTCCGCGCCTTTGCCCGGCTGGAAAACCACTATTTCCATAATGGCTGCTTTTTCGATGTGGATGGCCAGTTGCTGCGCGATCTGCCGCGCATCGCCCACATCCCCGCCGACATTGTGCAGGGACGGCTGGACATGATCTGCCCGCCCGCCGCCGCCGCCCGACTGGCGCGCGACTGGCCCGCCGCGCGGCTGCACCTGATCGCGGGCGCGGGCCATGCCTTGTCGGAACCCGGCATCGCACAGGCGCTGGTTCAGGTCATGGACCGGCTGCGCGCGCCCAACATCTGAACCCCCTTGACGGCGCGCCGCCATCGCCTATCTCGGCGTTGCGGGACCGGGCCCCTCTGACGGCGAAAGCTGTGATGTCGGACCGCATCGAGTGCGCTCGATGGTGGCCCGGCGGCTTCCCTTGGGCGGGATAACCAACGAGGGAATGATGGACCTGCTAACCACCTTGTTCATGGGCACGCCGCTGTGGATGTGGCTGACCTTTCTGACGCTGGTGATCGTGCTGCTGGCACTGGATCTGGGCGTGCTGAACCGCGGCGATAAGGAAATCGGCGTCAGCCGCAGCCTGACCCTGTCGGCCATGTATATCACCCTGGGCCTGGCCTTTTCCGGCTTTGTCTATTGGCAAAAGGGGTGGGAGCCGACAGCCCATTACCTGACCGCCTTTGTCGTCGAAAAGACCTTGGCGATGGACAACATCTTTGTCATCGCGCTGATCTTTTCGTTCTTCGCTATCCCCCGCGCCTATCAGCACCGGGTGCTGTTCTGGGGTATCCTGGGGGTGATCGTGCTGCGCGGCATCATGATCGGCCTGGGGGCGGCGATCGTGACGCATTATGATTGGGTGCTGTATGTCTTTGCGGTGTTCCTGATCCTGACCGGCATCAAGATGCTGTTCACCGATGAGGGCGACCACGATCTGTCCAACAACCGGCTGCTGCTGTTCCTGCGCCGGCATCTGCGGGTAACCGACGGGCTGCATGGCAATGCCTTTGTGGTGCGCAAGCCCGATCCGCGCAGCGGGCGCATGGTCCGTTACGTCACGCCACTGCTGCTGGCCCTGGTGATGATCGAGATCGCGGACCTGATCTTTGCCGTCGATTCCGTGCCTGCGGTGTTCACCATCACCGCCGACCCGTTCATCGTCTATACCTCGAACATCTTTGCGATCCTGGGGCTGCGGGCGCTGTATTTCGCGCTGGCGGCGGTGATGCACCGCTTTGCCTATCTGAAATATGCGCTGGCGGTGCTGCTGATCTTCATCGGGTCCAAGGTGTTCATCGCCGATCTGATGGGCTGGGCCAAGTTCCCGCCGGGGCTGTCGCTGGGCATCACCCTGGCGCTGCTGGCGTCGGGTATCGTGGTGTCGCTGCTGCGCACCGCGCGGGGCCGCCAGGGCTGACACAGGATCAGGCCGCACCCCGGTGGTGCGGCCTTTCCCTTGCCGCTTGGCCCCGCATTTGCGATAGAGGGCGCGATCTGGCCGATGGGGGGTTCCATGTCATTCCGCGCGCGTCACCTGTTGGGGATCGAGCATCTGGCCCCCGATGAGATCGTCACCGTCCTGGATCTGGCCGATCGCTACGTCGATCTGAACCGCCGCACCGTCAAGCGCACCGATGCCCTGGCCGGGATGACGCAGATCAACATGTTCTTCGAAAACTCGACCCGCACCCAAGCCAGCTTTGAACTGGCGGGCAAGCGTCTGGGTGCTGACGTGATGAACATGGCCGTGGCGCAATCCAGCGTCAAAAAGGGCGAAACGCTGATCGACACCGCGCTGACGCTGAACGCCATGCACCCCGATCTGCTGGTCGTGCGCCATCCCCATTCGGGGGCCGTCAACCTGTTGGCGGAAAAGGTGAATTGCGCGGTGCTGAATGCCGGCGACGGCAAGCACGAACACCCGACCCAGGCGCTGTTGGACGCGCTGACCATCCGTCGCGCCAAGGGTCGCATCCAGCGCCTGACCGTGGCGATCTGCGGCGACATCGCCCATTCGCGGGTCGCGCGGTCGAACCTGATCCTGCTGGGCAAGATGGAAAACCGTATCCGTCTGGTCGGGCCGGCGACGCTGATGCCCTCGGGCGTGGGCGATCTGGGGGTCGAGGTGCATGAGGACATGCAGGCCGGTCTGGCCGATGCCGATGTGGTGATGATGCTGCGCCTGCAAAAGGAGCGGATGGACGGCGGCTTCATCCCGTCCGAGCGCGAATATTACCACCGCTGGGGGCTGGACGCGGCCAAGCTGGCAGGGGCCAAGCCCGATGCCATCGTCATGCATCCCGGCCCGATGAACCGGGGCGTGGAAATCGACGGCACCATCGCCGATGACATCAACCGCAGCGTCATTCAGGATCAGGTCGAGATGGGCGTGGCCGTGCGCATGGCCTGCATGGATCTGCTGGCGCGCAACCTGCGGGCCGAACGTGGGCGTCAGGCGGCGGGCGATCATGTTTGAACGCGATCCGGTCCAGAACTATCGCCCCGGCCCGGCCTCGGAAGCGCCGCTGCTGGATGGCGAACGGGTGCAGGCGATCTTCACCCCCGACCGCGCCCGCTATCTGCGCGATCACGTCAACATGGCGGGGCTTGGGGTGATCGCGGCAACGGTGGTGCTGTTCGCCCTGGGGCGGCTGCACACGATCTGGGCCGCGGTGCTGGGCGTCATCGCAGCCGTCGCCTTTCGCGGCATCTTCCTGCGGTCCGAGGTCTTCGCCCGCCGTTGGCAACTGACCGACCGGCGCCTGATCGGCCCCCAGGGTCGCGTCGTGAACCTGTTGGAGATCAAGGCCTTGCGCCGCCTGTGGGGGGATGTGCAGGTCGTCACCGCGGATGGTGCCAAGCATCTGATGAAGCACCTGGCCGACCCGCAGGCGGTGATCGACACGATCGAAGCCGCCCGCGCCGCCCGCGCTGCCAACCGGTCGCCGCGATGACCGCCCCCCAGATCACGGGCGATGGCTGGCAGGGCATCCTCGACCAGGACGAGGCGATCCTGTGGCAGGGCCGCCCCGAGGGTCGCGCCCGGCTGGACACGGCCCGCCTGCCCGAACTGTTGATCGGCCTGGTGTTCATCGGCTTTTCGCTGTTCTGGATGCGCGGCGTCGCGCAATCGGGGGGCTTTGGCTGGGCCTTTGGACTGCCGTTTCTGGGCATTGGCCTGTGGCAAGTGGCGCAACCCACGCTGCTGGCCGCGCTGGATCGCCGCCGCCGCTTCTATACGCTGACCGACCGGCGCGCCTTTGTCGCCACCGACGCGCCGGGGCAGGGGCGGCGGCTGGCCTCATACCCGATCACCGCCGACACGCTGATCGAGCTTGACCAGACCGGCGGCCCGGATGGCCGCGGCAGCCTGTGGTTCACCACCGGCCAGCCCCGCGACTGGTCGGGCTGGACCGAAGTCCGCGCCCCCCGCGCGGGCTTTGTCGACATCCCCGATGCCGCATCCGTCGCCACGATGATGCGCGACATTCAGGCCCGCGCCCGCAAGAAGGACCGCCCATGATCGCCCCGATCCCCTGGCAAAAGCACCTGGAACCGGATGAGATCCTGCTTTGGCAGGGCCGCGCCACCCCGGCGATGCGGCTGATCCTGCCCTCGGCTGCCGAATGGATCATCGGCGCGCTTGGGGCCGTGGCGCTGAGCGGTGTGATCATCGCGCGCAACGCCTGGGGGCCGGACAGCCTGTCGGATACCGCCGTGCTGGTCTGGCTGGTGGTGGTGCTGGTGGCGCTGTTCGTCACCGGCATCCCGTTCCGGCAGATGCACCAACGCGCGCAAACCCTGCGCCGCCGCCAATATGCGATCACCGACCGCCGGGTGCTGGTCGCACAGGGCAAGCCCGCGCAGATCAGCCGCGCCACCCGCGTGCCCGGCAGCCTGCCCACCGTGCGCGCCGAGCCGACCCCCGGCCTTGGCACGCTGATCGTGCCGGTGCGCGCCGGGGCGGCGGTCGAACTTTCCCATGTCAAGGACGCCGACGGCGTTCGCCGCGTGATCGAGGCCCTGCGATGACGACCCCCACCCCCCTGCATTTCACCAATATCCGCCTGATCGACCCGCAGGCGCTGACCGACGCGCCCGGCACGCTGACCGTCGCCGATGGCGTGATCCAGGCGCTCAACGGCCCCGCCCCCGACGGCGCGCGGATCATCGACGGCGGCGGCAAATGCCTGGCGCCGGGCATCGTCGACTGGGGCGTCAAGGTCGGCGAACCCGGCGAGCGTCACAAGGAATCCTTCGGCAGCGCGGGGGCCGCGGCGGCGGCGGGCGGCGTTACCACCATCATCGTGCGCCCCGATACGCAGCCGCCCATCGACAGCCCCGAATCGCTGGCCTTCGCCGCCAATCGTGCCGCCACCGTGCCGGTGCGCGTGCTGCACATGGCCGCCCTGACCAAGCGCCGCGAAGGCCGCGAGATGGTGGAAATCGGCTTTCTGCAAGACGCGGGCGCCGTGGCCTTCACCGATGGCGTGCGCGTCATCACCGATACCAAGCTGCTCGCGCGCTGCATGACCTATGCGCGCGGCCTGGGCGCGCTGATCGTCGGCCATCCGCAGGATGCGGGCCTGTCGAAAGGCGCGGTCGCCACCTCGGGCAAGTTCGCATCGCTGCGCGGCCTGCCGGGCGTCAGCCCGATGGCCGAGGTGATGGGCCTGGCCCGCGATCTGGGGCTGGTGCAGATGGCCGGCGCGCGCTGGCACGCCGATCAGATCACCACCGCCGCCGCCCTGCCGCTGCTGACCCGCGCTCGTGCCTCCGGGCTGGATGTCACCGCCGGGATCAGCATCCACCACCTGACATTGAATGAGTTCGACCTGGGCGATTACCGCAGCTTCTTCAAGCTGACCCCGCCGCTGCGATCCGAGGATGACCGGCTGTCCATGGTCGAGGCGGTGGCCGATGGCACGATCGACGTGATCGCCAGCTTCCACACCCCGCAAGACGAGGAATCGAAGCGCCTGCCGTTCGAGGAGGCAGCCCCCGGCGCGGTCGGTCTGGAGACCCTGCTGCCCGCCGCGATGCGGCTTTATCATCAGGGTGGCCTGTCGCTGCCGCAGCTTTGGCGCGCGATGGCGCTGAACCCGGCGGATCGGCTGGGCCTGCCGCAGGGCCGCCTGGCCCCTGGTGCGCCCGCCGATCTGGTGCTGTTCGATCCCGATGCGCCGTTCGTGCTGGATCGTTTCGCGCTGTTGTCGAAATCGAAGAACACGCCCTTTGACGGGCAGCGGATGGAGGGTCGGGTGATCGGCACCTGGGTCGGCGGCAACCGCGTTTTCGGGCAGGAGACGTAACATGGACGATCTGGCAATCTGGGCGATGGTCGGGCTGATCGGCTGGGGGCTGATCGGCTATCTGCTGGGGTCGATCCCCTTTGGCCTGGTCATCACCCGCGCGCTTGGCCTGGGCGATCTGCGCCAGATCGGTTCGGGCAATATCGGCGCGACCAACGTGCTGCGCACCGGCAACAAGGGCGCGGCACTGGCGACGCTGATCCTCGATTCCGGCAAGGGCGCGGCGGCGGTGCTGATCGCCCGCTGGCTGGGTGGAGAGACCGCCGCCCTGGTCGCCGGCGCGGCGGCCTTTCTGGGCCATTGCTTCCCGATCTGGCTCGGCTTTCGTGGCGGCAAGGGCGTCGCGACCTTTCTGGGCACGATCATCGCGCTGTATTGGCCGCTGGGCCTCTTGGCCTGCTGCATCTGGCTGGTGACGGCAGCGGTGACGCGGATCAGCTCACTTTCCGCCTTGGTCGCGGCGGCGCTGATCCCGCTGCTGGCTGCGGGGCTTCACCTGCTGCCGCTGGCGGCGACGACGGCCTTCATGGCGGTGCTGATCTTCATCCGCCACGCGCCGAATATCGCCCGCCTGCGTGCCGGGACCGAGCCGAAGATCGGCGGCAAGAAAGGCTGATCCGCCGCGCCCGGCCTGCCCCCCACTCGGATCGGGGCCACGCGGATCGGCTCACGCGCAGTGATCGACCTTTTGCAGATGCTGGGCCTGGGTGGCGATCTCGGCCATCCAGTCGCGCAGCAGGGCCGGATCGGCGGGGGCGGCGTGAACGCCGGGTTCAAACCGGTCGCCCAGCACCGCTTCGACTGCCAGGGCCACCGGGATCGACACCAGCCGCGCCATCGCCGTGCCGCGCGCGTCGCCATGGGCGTCCAGCACCCATTCCTTGTGCCAGCGGACACCCTTTTCGCCCTCGGCCTTCAGCGCGACGACCAGCACCACCCGGTCTGGATCATCCGGCCCATAGGCATTGTCGCGCCAGAACTCGGCGGCCATCTGCGCCATCCGCGCCTCACCCTCGGGGCCGGTCAGGGTCTCGATCTCGGCAAAGACCGGCGCCCAGGCGTCCTTCCAGCCCTTCAGCCGGATGGTGCCGCGCACAAAGCTGCGGATCAGCCAGTCGTCGTCGAACTGGTAATCTTCGATGAACGGGATCGAGTCGCGGTTGGGGTAAACCTCGAATGTCTCGGGCACCGGCAGGGGCGCGGTGTAATCGCTGACGGCCAGCCAGGGGCGGGTGACGTCGCGGTCCTCCCCCTCCCAGATCGAGCGGGACGGCGACCGCAGCGCACGCAGTACGCCCAGCGGCGACCAACTGAACTTGTATTTGAAATCGTTGGGGATTTTCGGAATCCCCCCGCAGTATGAGGTGAAGCTGAGAACGTCACCCGGCTGCGCCGCGCGGCGGTAATCGGCGACCAGATCATGCGCCATCAGGTGATCGATGCCGGGGTCCAGACCGACCTCGTTTACCAGGGCGACCCCGGCCGCCGCCGCCGGGCCATCCAGCGCCCGCATCTCGGGCGAGATATAGGAACTGCTGACGAAATGCGCGCCCTTGTCCACGCAGATCGCGGCGATCGCCGGGTGCTGGTCGGCGGGCAGCATCGACACGACGACATCGCCCGGCGCCAGGGCCTCGGTCAGCGCGGGCAGCGAGAATGCGCGGATGTCGCGGGCCACGTCGCCCACCTCGGCGCGGGCCTTTTCGACGGTCCGGTTCCAGACGGTGACCGGATGGCCGCCCGCGATCAGCCGCCGCAGGCCGGGGATGGCCGACAGGCCGGTGCCACACCAATGGATCATGTCAGCCCTCCAGCCGGGTCAGGTTCAGGTCGAAAACATCGCGCGCGCGCCCCCAGACACCCTGGTCCAGCCGATCCAGCCCGCGCAGGCTGGGCAGCAGTTGCGCGGCATAATCCGCTGCGCTTTCCACCGGCAGAAGCGAGGGCAGGTTGTCGATGGCCATCACATCCAGCACCGGATCATCGGCCACGCGGATCACCGGCCGATCCCAGTCTGTCGCGCGGTCATAAACCTTGATCGGCGAGAAATCCGAGGTCGGATCACAGGCGATGTCGCCAATCGCGGTCAGCTTGCGCGGCGCGGTCAGCGCATCCTTCGGCACGAACACCGGGCAGCCGGGCTGCGCCAGGATGCAGTTCAGGAAGATGTCATGGGCCAGCACCTCGGGGAAGGGGCCGCCATGCGCGGTTTCGGCAATGTCCCATTCCGTGACCGCCATGTCCATCGCCCGGCACAGATCGGTCGCGCCGGTGCCGACCCGGCCAAGCGCCCCGATCACGATGGCGCGCGGGCGCGGGGCGGTGCCAAGGCGCGCCTCCAGATCGGCCAGCAGCGCCTGCTTGCCGCCATAAGTGTGGACCGGTCCGCAGATGCCCCCGGATTGCTGCGCGGCCCAGGCCATCAGCGTGACTGCCGCACCCGCATAGCCCGCCCAATAGCCGAAGGCCGCGACCCGCCGGCCGCTGTCATCGACCAGATATTCCAGATCATACAGCGCCCCGCCGCCGTCGCGGAACCTGCGCAGCAGGCGCTGACCGGCGGGCTGGCCCTTGAAGGCATGGCCGAACATGATGTGGCGATGCACCAGTGGGCTGCCATCTTCGGGCAGTTCCTTCAGGCCAAAGATGATCGCGTCGCGCGGTGCGTCGGGCCAGGAAAAGGCTGGCGCAATCTCGGCCCCGGCGGCGCGATAGCCGTCGATGCCGATGGCGCGCACCGGGCTGTCCTCCACCGTCACGCGGATGCCGCGCGCGATCAGATCGGCCACGCCCTCGGGCGTGATGCCGACACGTTCCTCGAACGGGCGCTGCTCGGCCCGGACCCACAGATGCACCATGCTTGACCCCTTTCGTCGGGGGCCAGACAAGCAGATCGGCGCCCCGCAGGCCAGAGCCAAACGTCACCCCGCCCTAACGCCGGATGTCCTGCGCATCCCAGACGGCGGTCAGCGACCGGTTGCCGACCCGTTCCAGCCGCGCCAGTGTGGCCGCAAGCGCCGGGTGATCGCCGCGTTCCGCGCAAACGGCGACATCCGCCGCCACCTGCGCCAGCGAGGCCAGCCCGACCTGCCAGGCCAAGGCCCCCAGCGATTGCGCCCGCAGGCCCAGCCGGGCGGCATGGCCCTCCGCTTCGGCCTCGGATCGCGCGGCGGCGACCAGCCCCTCCAACGCGGCGGCCAGTTCCTCGGCGGCGCGGCCGATCACCAGTTCGGCCGCCGTTGCGCCCAGTTCATCATACAGTTCCACCACGCGGCGGCCATCCACCCGGATGCCTTCGTCATGGCGCAGCACCGACAGTTCGGTCACGTCCAACCTCCAACACTTGCGTCCCCACGCAAGGCGCAACCTGCCACCGAAGCCTTTAGAAAATCTTTCTCGCAGTCGCAGAAATATGTCGAATTGCGCGCATCGGCGGCCTATCAATCAGCGTGGAGGAGAAAACATGCCGCTGACCGTTGCCAAACCGCTGCCCAATTACCTTGTCCAGCGTTACACAGGCTGGCGTGCCACCACCTATAACGACAATCGCGTCTGGTATCGCCGCTTGGCCGAAGATGGCCAGCGGCCGCGCGCCATGGTGATTTCCTGCTGCGATTCGCGGGTGCATGTCACCTCGATCTTCGGCGCCGATACGGGTGAGTTCTTCATTCACCGCAACATCGCCAACCTGGTGCCGCCCTACAAGCCCGACGGCTTGCAGCACGGCACATCGGCGGCGGTGGAATACGCGGTGCGCGCGCTGAAGGTCGCCCATGTGATCGTCATCGGCCATACCCATTGCGGTGGCGTCAAGGGCTGCCACGACATGTGCTGTGGCGCCGCCCCCGAGCTGGAGGAAAAGACCAGCTTCGTCGGCCGCTGGATGGACATTCTGCGCCCCGGCTATGACCGTGTGAAGGATCTGGACGCCGACCGCCGCCTGCGCGCGCTTGAGGAACAGGCGGTCATCGTGTCGCTGGAAAACCTGATGACCTTCCCCTTCGTCAAGGATGCGGTCGAGGCCGAGGACATCTCGGTCCACGGCCTGCTGCACGACATTTCCGCGGGCGATCTTTACGAATATGACGCGGCGCAGGGCTTTGTGACGGTGACCCGCTAAGCGTCAGTTCAGCACCTTGCCCTGCGGCCAGTCCAGCGTCGTGGTCAGGCTGATGTCCTGCGCGGCGCCCTTGGGCAGGGTCAGATCCCAGGCCAGCAGGCCACGGCGGTCGTCGTAATCGACCGTGGAGGGGGCCGGGTCGGCGCTGAAGCTGACCTTCAGATCGTCCTGTTCGGAATAGGGCACGCGGTCGATCACGCGCAGCGGCCAATCCTCATTGGTCTGGTTGCGAATGCGGATCGTCACCTGTTCCACCTGCCGGTTAGCGCTGGACAAAAGCCCGCGTTCACCGCCCGACTTCTCTGCAACGATGCGTTCCAGCACCAGCCCGTCGATCGGGCCGAAGCCCAGCTTCAGATCCTCGCCGGGCGGGGTCAGGGGGATCGCCTGCTGGCCCACCATCGCGCCGTCGACGAACAGGCTGGCCGGGCCGGGCAGCAGCATCTGGCCGCTGTCATTCACCGCATCGGCCACCAGATAGGCGCTTGGGTCGGCCAGCGGCACCGCCTCGGCGATCAGGCTGTGGGTGATGGGCGCGCTGTCCAGCCGCAGGCGAAGGTTCTCGACACCGGTGCGGATGTCGACGGCATTGCCATAGCGCCAGGTCACGGTCGCGCCCTGCATGTCGATCTGCGCGGCCTCGGCGACATGGCCCATCCGCGCCATTTCCATCGGGGCGGGGGCGGCCATCGCCACTTCGGCCGCGGCGTCATAGACCGCCGGATCATCAGCGCGCACCAGCTGCGGGTCCAGCACGCTGGGCGTGGCCCGGTCGGATGGGCGCGCCGTCGACAGCACCAGATCGACGCCCAGCCAATCCTCGCCCGTCGATTGGGCAATCAGAACGCCGCGATCCAGGGTCAGGCCGGGGGTGCCGGTCAGCCGGGTCAGCCGCAGGTCATAGACCGGCTGCCAGCTTGCATCGGCGGTAAAGCTGGTGACCTGCACCGGCACCGGGCCATCCTGATCGGCCTGCACGACCAACGTCAGCGCGGCCTTGGCACCCATCCCGTCGGTCAGCGCGGCTAGTGCCTGCTGCGCGTCGGCAAGCGCGTCCTCCGCGTCCTTGCGCGCGGGTTCCAGGGCGCGGGCCTCGGCCTCGGCCGTCTGGGCGGCCTCCAGCGCGACAAGCGCCTCGGCCCCGACCTGACGCGACAGGGCGATGGGGTCATCGGCCCCGGCCTGTGACAGGCCGCGCAGAAAGGCGATCTGTTCCTGCGCCGCCCGCGCCTTCAGCAGCACCCGGTCGATGCGGGCCTGCGCCTCGGCCAGCCCGGCCTCGGCGGCGCTGACGGCATCGCGCGCGGCTTGCAGCGCCGGGGGCACCGGGCCGGTTTCGGGCGGCAGGCGACCGCTTTGCAGATTGACCGCGCCCAGGGTGACGCCCCCAGGCATCTGCACCCGCAGGCTGGCGGCATCGGTGCCCTGCGGCAGGTCGGTCAGCACGATCTCATGGCTGCCCTTCGGCAGCGTGACCTCTGCCTGCCGCGTGACACTCGCCCCCCAGGGATACAGCGTCACCGCGCTGACCCGGCTTTGGGCGTCAAAGCTGTCGGCCAGCATCGGCAGCGGCAGGATCAGGGCGGCAGTGATCAGCAGCAGGGCGCGCATCGGGAACCTCATCAAATGATGCCCGCAGCTTGTCGCGCCGCGGCCGAAAAGCAAGCACGGCCCGCGCGCCCGGCTTCATTGTTGCGTGAACGCCGGGCGCAACGCGCGCCGCCGGTGTACAGACTGTGCACAGCCCGTGCCGATCCTGTGCACGCGCTGTGCAGGCCAAGTTATTGAGTTGTCACCCCTTTTGCAGGCAGCGGCTGCCCAGCAGCTCGGCGATCTGCACCGCATTCAGCGCCGCCCCCTTGCGCAGGTTGTCGGCGACCACCCACAGGTTCAGCCCGTTCTCGATCGTGCTGTCTTGGCGGATGCGGCTGACGAAGGTCGCGAACTCGCCCACGCTGTCCTTGGGGGTGATGTAGCCACCCGGCTCGCGCTTGTCGATCACCATGATCCCCGGCGCCTCGCGCAGGATGTCGCGGGCCTCGTCCTCGTCCAGGAAATCCTCGAACTCGATGTTGATCGCCTCGGAATGGCCGACAAACACCGGCACGCGCACGCAGGTTGCGGTGACTTTGATGCGGGTGTCCAGGATCTTCTTGGTCTCGGCCACCATCTTCCATTCCTCGCGGGTGTCGCCGCTGTCAAGGAACGCGTCGATCTGCGGGATCACGTTGAAGGCGATGTCCTTCGGAAAGGCCTTGGCGGGGACGTCGACGGTGGGGTTGTAGACCGCCTTGGTCTGGTCCCACAATTCGTCCATCGCCTCTTTACCGGCACCCGAAACCGACTGGTAGGTGCTGACGACAACGCGCCGGATGCGGGCGCGGTCGTGCAGCGGCTTCAGCGCCACCACCATCTGCGCGGTCGAGCAGTTGGGATTGGCCACGATCATCTTTTCGCGATAATGTTCAATGGCTTCGGGGTTGACCTCGGGGACGATCAGCGGAACCGCCGGGTCCAGCCGATACAGGCTGGAATTGTCGATCACCACGCAGCCCTGGCTGGCGGCGATCGGCGCATAGGTCTTGGTCGCCTGCGAGCCGATGGCGAACAGGGCCATGTCATAGCCGGTGAAGTCGAACCCCTCGATGTCGCGGGTTTTCAGCGTGCGGTCGCCAAAGCTGACCTCGGTGCCCAGGCTGCGGCGCGAGGCAAGCGCCACGATCTCATCCACCGGGAACTGGCGTTCCTCAAGAATGGCCAGCATCTCGCGGCCGACATTGCCCGTCGCACCGGCGACAACGATCCTGTAGCCCATCGAAAACCTCCTGATCTGGCGAAGGCCCCGGTTTAGCGCAGGGCGACGCCAAGGGAAAGCGGTCAGCGGATCAGGTCGATGCGCGGGTCGTGGCGCATCAGGCCTTGCACAAAGCCCGCCTCGGCGCGGAAATCATGCGGCACCTGATCGGCCCGGCGCCGCCCCGACAGCGACAGCGAGGTGAAAAAGTCAAAGCCGAACAGCGTCAGATGGTCCAGATCCGACCGCGCCAGCAGGTCGATCATCATCGCCCCGGTCGTGGGCGGGGCGCGCAGCAGATCGTGCAGGCGGTTATAGTCGGCTAGCGGGTGCAGGTAGAAACCGGGGCTGTGCGCATCGCGCCGCGCCAGCCGCTTGCGCTTGGGCGACATCCACAGAATGCGCGGCTTGCCCAGCCGGTCGCGGTCCTCGGGGCGCAGGCTGGTGGCAAGGGCCAGCCAGTCGGTGCGGCTGCCATGGCTGTGGGCCAAAGGCATCGGCGCGCGGTTGATGCGGATCACCAGATCATGCCGGTCGATAGCCGCGCCGTGGTCGCCATCAGCCAGGGCGCGGGCATTGCCGACAAGCGCGACCGAGCGCCCCGCCAGATCGGCCAGAAGATCGGCCTGCGGCACCGACAGGCTGGCCAGCAGGGCCTCATTCCGCATGACGCGCGCGATATAGAACCGAAGTGGGGTCATGCCAGCAACCGCCGATAGACGCGGACCAAGGCGGCCGCCTCATCCTCAAGCCGGAAGCCGTTTTCGACGCGGGCGCGCGCAGCGATCCCGCCCGCCGTGCGCTTCGCGGCATCGTCCAGCCAGGGCGCGATGGCGGCGGCTAGGGCCGGGATGTCGTCGGGCGCGACCAGATCGCCGGTGACGCCGGGGGCGATCAGCTCCTCGAAGGCGCCGACGCGGGTGGCGACCACGGGCACGCCGCAGGCCATCGCCTCCAGCGGGGTCAGGCCGAAGCCTTCCCACCGCTGCGGGGCGACATACAGATCAAGCGCGGCATACCAATCGGCCATGCGGTCGACGGGCACTTCGGGCAGGAACAGGATACGGTCGGACAGCCCGGCGGTGGCGGCCTGGTCACGCAGGTCATCCAGAAAGCCACCGTGGCCCTCGGTCGCGCGGCCCATCACAAGGGCGGTGACGCCGGGGCGGGTGGGCAGCAGGTCAATCATCGCGCGCACAAAGGCATCGGTGCCCTTTTGCGCGCGGATGCGGCCATAGCAGCCGACCAGCAGCCCATCCGGCAGCCCCAGCCGGGCGCGCAGCGCGGCGCGGTCATCGGCGGGGCGAAAGGCATCGGCGTCGATCCCGTGCAGGATGACGTCGGCGGGCCGGTCCAGATAGGCCGCCGTCCGCGCCGAGGTCGCCACGATCCCGTCCATCTGCCCGATCAACCATTTCGTATAGCCCGAATGCGCCCGCTGGCTGGCCGAGGTGAACAGCAGTTTCAGCGGCAGCCGCAGGATGTGCCTGAACGCCAGCCCCAGGGCCATTTCCGTATTGCGCCGCGCGTGCCAGACGCGGGTGCGGTTGCGCGGCAGCATCGCCACTCGCGCCAGCGGCAGATGCGGCACCTGCGGCGGCAGGCCCGGCCCGGTGGCGACGATGCCGATCATCCGCGCCTGCACCGGCACCAGCCGCACCACGGTCGCCGTCACCCCCGACAGCCGCCGCTTGAGGTTGGGGGCGATGACGTCGATCTCAGGCATCACGGGCCTCGCGCGTGGTCAGATAGATCGCAAGGCCAAGGGCCAGCGGGATCAGGAAGAACAGGAACAGATGGCCGAAGGCGGCCTGTGGCGGCAAGTCCGCACCGGCCTGATAAACCGCTCGTGATCCGAACTGATAGAGGCCGACCCCGCCGATCGACACCATGTTCAGGAAGGTCACGCCGCGCCCGACCAGATGCGGCGGCAGAAAGGCGCGGCCATGCGCCATCAGGATCGGATAGGACGAGCCGAAGAACCCCATCAGCGCCAGGGCCACGATCACCGTGCCCAGACCGGCCCCCGGCAGCAGCCACAGCGCGGCCAGCACCAACAGCAGCCCGGCGTTGACGATCAGCACCGCGCGCTTCAACCCGCCCAGTCGCTTGGCCAGTGGCCCCATCAGAAAACTGCCCGCAACCATCGCCAGCCCCATCGCCAGCGTCGCCCAGCCGATCATCGCGCTGTCGGCGCCATGCACCCGGTCCAGATAGGGCGCGGCCCACAGTCCCCGGATCGCGGCCACGGCGGCATAGTTGACCGACAACAGCGGCAGGATCGCCCACAGCGCGGGCAGCGCCAGCACGTCGCGCAAGCGGCCCTGTGGCACGCTGCCATCGCGGGGCAGGGGCGCGGGGTCGCGCACCCACAGCCGGGTCAGCGCCGCAACCGCCAGCGTCACCACCGCCAGCCCCCACAGGGTTTCGCGCCAGCCGGCGGCCTTGATGACCCAGACCAGCGGCGCGGCGCCCAGGATATTGCCCAGGCTGCCGATGCCCACCACGACCCCCGCCAGCGTGCCGAACAAGGCGGGCGGATAGGCGCGGGCGAAGATATAATACGACCCCATCAGCACCGGCGAACAGCCGATGCCGATCAGCACCATGGCGATGTGGATCGACCACGGCCCGCTGGCCAGAGCAAAGACCGCCGCCCCGCCCGCCCCGCCGATGGCCAGCAGCACCGCCACCGTCCGCGCCGGGCCGAACCGGTCCAGCGCCCAGCCGACCGGGATCTGCATCAGCGCGAAGGCCACGAACCACAGCCCGGATGAGACCGCCAGATCCTCGGCCCCCACGCCCAGCTCGCGTTCCAGCGTCGGCGTCAGGACGGCAAGAAACGCGCGGTAGAACTGGCTTAGGACATAGCCCAGCACCAGCATCGCAATTCCGGCATTGATCGGCATGGCGGACCCCTTTCACGGGCAGGCTGGCGCAGCGGCCCGGCGGGTGCAAGGGGTGGCGGCTGCGGATGAGTATTTGGGAGCAGAAGTATCAGCTTCTTCTGTTCCCAAATACTCAGGCCAGCGTTACGCCTTGGGGCGGAACGCGGCGATCCGCGCGGGGTCGGTCTCGATCCGCGCGGCGCCGATCAGGTCAAGGCAATAGGGCACGGCGGCGAAGACCGCATCCAGGCAGGTGGCAATGGCCGAGGGCTTGCCGGGGATGGTGATGATCAGGCTTTGCCCGGCGATCCCCGCCGATTGCCGCGACAGGATCGCGGTTGGCACCTCGCGCAAGCTGGCGCGGCGCATTTCCTCGCCAAAGCCGTCCAGAACCTTGTCCAGCACATCGGCCACGCCCTCGGGGGTTTCGTCGCGCGGCGCGGGGCCGGTGCCGCCGGTGACAAGGATCAGGTCGGCCCGGTTGGCGACCAGCCCGCGCAGGGTTTCGGCCACCGAGTGCCGCCCGTCCGGGATGATGACGCGGGTGATCTCCATCGGGCTGGTCACGACCCCGCGCAGATAGGCCTCGGCACCCGGCCCGCCCTTGTCTTCATATTCGCCGCGGCTGGCGCGGTCCGACACGGTGACGATGCTGATGCGGGCAGTGGTGGGTTGGGTCATGATGGTCATCGCTCATGTTGCAGGGTCTGATCAGGTCATGACCCTGGGGTGGTTCCTGGATCTGCTGTGGATTGCGCCGCGCGTCGTCGATGGACCCTATACCAAGGCGAAGGGCAGCGCCATGTCGGGCCGGTCGGCAACCCTGGCGACCATCCCGCCATATCGACATGGACGAATTGGTCGCAACCCTTCGTGGACGCGTCTCCGCCCATGATCCGCCATCGGGGCGCTTGCAGGGCGCCGCCCGTCAGCCCCGCGCGGGACGGCGCGGGGGCAGCCTCAATCACACCCGAAACTGCCGTGGGAGCGGGCGCTCGGTCGCTCTCAGAAATCCCAATCCTCATCCTCGGTGGCGACCGCCTTGCCGATGACATAGGACGACCCCGAACCAGAGAAGAAATCATGGTTTTCGCTGTCCGGCGACAGCGCGGCAAGGATCGCGGGGTTCACCGCGCAGGCGGAATCGGGAAACAGCGCCTCATATCCCAGGTTTTGCAGCCCCTTGTTGGCGTTATAGTGCAAAAAGGCCTTCACGTCCTCGGTCAGGCCGATCCCGTCATACAGCTCCTCGGTATAACGCGCCTCGATCTCGTAAAGATCATAGAGCAGCGAAAATGCGAAAGCCTTCAGATCTTCGCGGGCAGCTTCGGGCAAGCGTTCCACCGCGCGCTGATATTTGTAGCCGATGTAATAGCCGTGGATCGCCTCATCGCGGATGATCAGGCGGATCAGATCGGCGGTATTGGTCAGCTTGGCGCGGCTCGACCAATACATCGGCAGATAGAAGCCGGAATAGAACAGGAAGCTTTCCAGAAACACGCTGGCAATCTTGCGCTTCAGCGGATGTGACGGGGCATCATATTCGTTGATGATCAGCCGGGCCTTTTGCTGAAGATGGGGGTTCTCGGCCGACCAGCGGAACGCCTCATCCACCTCGGGGGTCTGGCACAAGGTCGAAAAGACCGAGGAATAGGACCGCGCATGCACCGCCTCCATGAAGGCGATGTTGGTCAGCACCGCCTCCTCATGTGCTGTCTGCGCATCCGGCAACAGCGAGATGGCCCCGACCGTGTTCTGGATCGTGTCCAGCAGCGTCAGCCCGGTGAACACCCGGATGGTCAGGGTCTGCTCCTCGGGGCGTAGCGTCGCCCAACTGGGCAGGTCGTTGGACAATGGCACCTTCTCGGGCAGCCAGAAGTTCACCGTCAGCCGGTTCCAGACCTCCAGATCCTTGTCATCCTCAAGCCGGTTCCAGTTGATCGCCGCAGGCACGACGCGGGTGGCCTGATCTTTGGTCTTATGGTCTTTCATGGCGGGGCTCTTTCTTCTTGGCCTAAATATCTTCGGGGGTCCGGGGGGAAGAAGGCCCCCGGTTCGCCCCGATCGGTCCTGTGTCACAGGGTGCAGGACACGCAGCCCTGGACCTCGGTCCCCTCCAGCGCGGTCTGGCGCAGCCGGACGTAATAGATGGTCTTGATCCCCTTGCGCCAGGCAAGGATCTGGGCGCGGTTGATGTCGCGCGTGGTCGCCTCGGCCGGGAAGAACAGCGTCAGCGACAGGCCCTGATCGACATGTTCGGTCGCCGCCGCATAGGTTTCGATCAGCGCCTCGGGGCCGATCTCATAGGCGTCGCGGTAATAGTCCAGATTGTCATTGGTCATGAACGGCGCCGGATAATAGACGCGGCCGATCTTGCCCTCTTTGCGGACCTCGATCTTTGACACGATCGGGTGGATCGAGCTGGTCGAGTTGTTGATGTAACTGATCGACCCGGTGGGCGGCACGGCCTGAAGATTGCGGTTGTACAGCCCGTCCGCCATCACCGCGTCCTTCAAGGCGGCCCAATCGTCCCGATCCGGCAGCGTGACGCCGAAGCGGTCGAACAGTGCGGCCACCTCGGGCGTTTCCGGCAGCCAGTCGCGGGTGACGTATTTGTCAAAGAACGCCCCGTCGGCATATTTCGATTTTTCAAAGCCCGTGAAGCTGTGCCCCCGCTCACGCGCCAATGCGTTCGACGTCCGCAGCGCGTGATAGGCGACGGCGGCAAAATAGCAGCGGGTGAAATCCACCCCCTCGGCACTGCCGTAATGGATGCGTTCGCGCGCAAGGAAGCCGTGCAGGTTCATCTGGCCAAGGCCGACGGCATGGGCCTCGTCATTGCCGCGCCGGATCGAGGGCACGCTATCGATGGCCGACATTTCCGACACCGCCGTCAGCGCCCGGATCGCGTGGCCGACCGTCGCGCCGAAATCGGGGCCGTCCATCACCGCCGCGATATTCAGCGACCCCAGGTTGCAGGAAATATCGGTGCCCAGATGCGCATAGCCAAGATCGTCGTGATAGGTGCTGGCCTCATTGACCTGAAGGATCTCGCTGCACAGGTTCGACATGGTGATCCGCCCGTGGATCGGGTTGGCGCGGTTCACCGTGTCCTCGAACATGATATAGGGATAGCCCGATTCAAACTGGATTTCGGCCAGCGTCTGAAAGAAGGCGCGGGCGTTGATCTTGCGCTTGCGGATACGCTTGTCGTCGACCATCTCGTCATATTTCTCGGTGACCGAAATCTCCGAGAAGGGCACGCCATAGACGCGCTGGATGTCGTGCGGGCTGAACAGATACATGTCCTCGTTGCGCCGGGCCAGATCGAAGGTCACATCGGGGATGACCACGCCCAGGCTGAGCGTCTTGATGCGGATCTTCTCGTCTGCATTCTCGCGCTTGGTATCCAGGAACCGCAGGATGTCGGGATGGTGGGCGTTCAGATAGACCGCCCCCGCGCCCTGCCGCGCGCCCAACTGGTTGGCATAGGAAAAGCTGTCCTCAAGCAGCTTCATCACCGGGATAACGCCCGAGGACTGGTTTTCGATGCCTTTGATGGGCGCGCCGTTTTCGCGAATATTGGTCAGCATCAACGCGACGCCGCCGCCGCGTTTCGACAGTTGCAACGACGAGTTGATGGCCCGCCCGATGGATTCCATGTTGTCCTCGACCCGCAGCAGGAAACAGGAAATCAGTTCCCCCCGCGATGCCTTGCCGGCATTCAGGAAGGTCGGAGTGGCGGGCTGGAACCGGCCCGAGATGATCTCGTCCATCAGCGTCATCGCCTGCGCCTCGTCGCCCCGCGCCAGCGTCAGGGCGACCATCACCACGCGGTCCTCGTAGCGCTCAAGATAGCGCTGCCCGTCGCGGGTCTTCAGCGTATAGGCGGTGTAGTATTTGAACGCGCCCAGAAAGGTCGGGAACCGGAACTTGCGGGCATAGGCCGCATCCCAGATCGCGCGCTGGAAGTTCCGCGAATACTGATCCAGCACCGCAGGGTCATAGTAGCCCTCGGCCACCAGATAGCCCAGCTTCTCATCCAGGCTGTGAAAGAACACCGTGTTCTGGTTCACATGCTGAAGGAAATACTGCCGGACGGCGCGGCGATCCGCGTCGAACCGGATCGCGCCGTCTTCGTCGTACAGATTCAGCATGGCGTTCAGCGCGTGGTAATCCAGCGCCTCGGCCTGCGTCAGGCGGTCATCGAGCATGTGGTTCTCCAGAATGTGTCCAGCCCGGCGCGGATGCGGGTGATGTCGGTCTCGGTTCCGGCCAGCTCGAACCGATACAGCACGGGCACGCCGCATTTTTCCGCCAGCAGATCGCCGGCACAGGCGAACAGTCGCCCGAAGTTGCGGTTGCCGCTGGCGATGACGCCGCGCAGCAGGGCGCGGCGTCGCGGATCGTTCAGAAAGCGGATCACCTGCGGCGCGACCGCCCCGCGGCCCATCCCGTCGGCATAGGTCGGGGTGATCAGCACATAGGGCTGGGCGGGCTCGGGCATCGGGTCCGCGATCGCAACGGGGATGCGGTCCGCGACGATCCCCAGCCGTTTGATCAGGCTGTGCGTATTGCCCGACGTCGATGAATAATAGACCAGCCCGCCCATCGGATCAGGCCAGCCGCCCAATCAGATCAGGGCGAAAGCCGGCCCAGTGGTTATCGCCCGCGATCACCACCGGCACCTGCCGATAGCCAAGTTCGCTGACATGGGCAAAGGCGGCCGCATCCTCGGTCAGGTCGATGACACGGTAGTCAAGCCCGCGCGCGGCAAGCGCACGGGTGGTGGCCGTGCACTGCACGCAAGCCGGTTTGGAATATACGGTGATGGTCATCTGTCCCTCGTTCTGCATTGTTCGGGCCGGGACAGGCTCGCGACAGCGGCGGGCTGGCCCACCACGGATCGCACACGCTGCCCAAGGCCCACCGCCTTTGGTCGTTGTCGTCTGTCACGGCAGGTCTCCTGACTTGCGGGTCGGGGCTAGGCTGGCCTTCCCGGGCAAGGCCCAGTGGCGTTTCAGCGTCGCTCGCCGCTTACAGTTGCGGGGGCAGTGCCGGATTTGAACCGGCTTCCCTCTTTCCTCTTCGAGTCGCCCCGAAGAACCATGACCCAAGCATTAGGCGCACCTTGGGTGTGGATGTCAACATGTTGTGTTCAGACCGCGACCATGGCGCCCGCCTGCGACATGATCGCCAGCCGGGTGCGCCGCGCCGATCCGCCCCTGCGCCTGAACTTCGGCCCAGGGCAGGGGCGGCTTGCACGCGGCCCAGCCGTTTAGTTGACTTTTAAAGTCGGATAACTTATCGCAGCCGAACGCCAGCCCGCCGCCAGCGCCCAGTGCCACAGTCACCGCCGCGACGGAGCGTCAGTATGCCTTTCCCCCCCTTTTCCCGACCCTGCACCCTTATGGTCACGCTTCTGGCATCGGGGGCGGCGCTGCCGGTCGGGGTGCAAGGTGCCTGGGCGCAGGACACCATCGTTCTGGATGAAATCACCCTGAACGCCGAAAGCGGCGAGACACTGGCGCAGTCGGGTTATGTCGCCACGACCTCGCGGCAGGCGACCCGGCTGGACACCCCCGTGGCCGAGATCCCGCAGGCCGTTACCATCGTGACGCAGGCCCAGATCGAGGACCAAGCACCGCGCACGCTGAACGAAACCCTGACCTATGCGGCCAGTGCCAACCCCAACAATTACGGCGCCGACAGCCGTTTTGACGCCTTCACGCTGCGCGGCTTTCCGGCCTATTACAACGGCATCTTCCGCGACGGCCTGCGCCAGTTCAACGCGCCGACCGCGCTTTACAAGACCGAGCCTTACGGGATCGAGGGGCTGGCGATGCTCAAGGGGCCTGCCTCGTCGCTGTATGGCGTCAGCGGGCCGGGCGGGATCGTCAATCTGGTGACGAAACGGCCCAAGGACGAACCCTATCACGAACTGGCCTTCACCACCGGCGCCAATGACCGCGCCCAGATCGCCGCCGACTGGTCCGGCCCGCTGAAGGATGACCGCTTCAGCTATCGCCTGACCGGGCTTTACCGGCAGGCCAATACCGATCTGGCTGGCTACGCCGATGACAAGACCTATTTCGCCCCGGCCCTGTCCTTTGACAATGGCGCCACCCGCGCGACCCTTCTGGCCGAGGTGTCGCGCAGCGTGACCGGCGGCACGGCGGCATTCTTCAACCCCGCCTACGGGCAGGTCTCGGACCTGTATGAGGGCGACCCGGCCTATAACGACTTTACCCAGAACCAGTGGCGCCTGGGCTATGAGGTCGAACATGACCTGTCCGACAGCCTGACCCTGCGCCATGCCGGGCGGCTGGCCCATGTCGACATCGACCTGGAATACAGCGGCCATTATGCGGCGGGTTCGGCGCTGGCGCGATACTGGGGCCATTACGTCGAGGATCTTGACAGCGCCACCATCGACAGCTCGCTGGCGTGGCGGGGGACGACCGGGGCGGTCAGCCATGAGGTGCTGGCTGGGATCGACGTGACCCGCGCCGATTATTCCGCCCGCAGCCTGCTGGGCTATGTCTCGGCGGCCGATACGGCGGCGGCGGAAGTGCCGTTTGCCAACGCGCAAAAGACCACACAAAGCGGGCTTTACCTGCATGATCAGATGACCATGGGCAACTGGCGCGCCTTTGCCAGCCTGCGCTTTGATCAGGTCGACACGACCTCGACCGCCGCCGATATGACCCGCAGCACGCAGCGCGACACCGGTCGGTCGGGGCGGCTTGGCCTCAGCTATCGCTGGGAATCGGGGCTGATGGCCTATGCCAATGTCTCGACCTCGTTCGCGCCGAATATCGGGGTCGTTCATGATGACGTGACCACCGATGTGACCCGACCGGCGCGCCCGACCGAGGCCACGCAGCGCGAGATCGGCCTGAAATACGCGCCCGAGGGCAGCAACATGCTGCTGTCGGCGGCGCTGTTCGACATCGACCAGCGCGACGGGGTGGTGCTGGACGCCAGCACCGGGCGCAACAAGCAGCGCCAGCTTGACCTGAACAGCCGCGGGATCGAGCTTGAGGCCGCGGCGAACTGGGACAACGGCTGGTCGACCATCGCCAGCTATACCCATCAGCGGGTGCGGATCGAAAAGGGCGCGGCGGGCACCGTCGGGCGCGATCTGTCGGGCACACCGCGCGACATGCTGTCACTCTGGGGCCGGTATCAGGTGCAGCAGGGCGCGCTGGAGGGCCTGGCCGTCGGCGCCGGGGTCCGTTACGTCGGCAAAAGCTATGGCGACGATCAGAACGCCCTGCGCAACCCCGCCCGCAGCTTTGTCGATCTTGAGGTCAGCTATGACCTGCCGCAGATGCCGGGCGTTCGCGCGCAGCTGAACATCCGCAACCTCGCCGACCGGCGCGACCAGACCTGCACCTCCGGTTACTGCTACCGCGACGAGGGCCGGACCTGGACCGCCAGCCTGTCGAAGCGGTTCTGATGCGCGCCCCGATCCCCCTTTTGGGCGGGCTTTGGGCCGCCTATGTCGCGCAAAGCGTGATCGGCGGCCTGACCTGGGGCGGACTGCCCGCAGTGCTGCGCGACCGGGGCCTGCCGCTGGACCGGATCGGGCTGTTGTCTCTGCTGATCCTGCCTTGGGCGCTGAAAGTGCTGTGGTCGCCCTGGGTCGAGCGGATGCGGCTGCCGCGCGGCGGTCTGCCGCGCACCGCGACGCTGGTGGCAGGCTTCGGCGCGCTGGCGGTGGCCGGGTTGGTGGCGGTGGCGGCGTTGCCGCTGGACCCGCTGCTGCCGGTGCTGGCGGTGCTTCTGGTCGTCGCCTTTGCCACGGCAACGCTGGACATCGCGGTCGATGGCCATGCGGTTGGCGCGCTGTCGACTGGCCCCCAGGCCGAGGAATCGCTTGGCTGGGGCAATGCCGCGCAGGTCGGCGGGGCCTATGCCGGCGCGGCGATCGGCGGCGGGGCCTTTGTCGTGCTGGTGGCACGCCACGGCTGGGCCTCGGGCACGCTGGCCATGGCCGGGCTGGTGGCGCTGCTGCTGGCGGGCTTTGCGCTGGCCGCGCGCCGCAGCCGCGTCACGGTTGCCTCAACGACGCCCGCGCCCAGCCTGCGCCACGCCCTTGCCCGCCCCGAGATTCGGCGCGGCCTGCTGCTGGCCGCGGGCTTCGTGGTCGCCCACAAGGCCGCGATGGGGATGACCGGCCCCTATCTGATCGACCTTGGCCTTGGCCTGGAACAGGTCGGCATCCTGTCGGGCCTTGCCAGCCTGGGCCTTGGGCTGGCGGGCGCGCTGATCGGCGGGGGGATGGTGCGCGCCATGGGCATCCGCGCCACGCTGATGACCTCGCTTGGCTTGCAGGCGCTGGTGCTGGCGGTGTTGGCGGCGGGCGCGGGCGGGCTGGCGATCCCGGTGCTGGTTCAGGTCGGCGCGGCGCTCATGTCAGGCTCGGCGGTCATGGCGATCGGCTTTACCGCCCTTTACGCCCGCTTCATGGAACTGGCCGATCCCGCGCAGGGCGGTGTGGATTTCACGCTGTTTCAATGCCTTGATGGCGCCGTCAGCATGGGTCTGGGCGTTGCCGCCGGACTGGTCGCGCAGCATCTGGGCTTTGGCGCGCTGTTTGCCGTCTGCGCCGGGGCGGCCATGCTGATCGGCCTTGCGCTGGCCCGGCCCGGCCGCGAAAGGCGCATCGCATGACCCATCACGCCCATGCACCGCTGGCGCTGCCTTTCGATCAGGTCGACCCGCTGTTTCGCGACCTTGCGCGCGAACACGGTCTGACCTGTCACGGCACGCCCCCCGACCCTACCCGCGTCGAGATCGGCGAGGGAGAGGTCGCGCTGGCCCCCACGCCGCAAGGCTGCCGGATCACTGCCCGCGCCGATACGCCCGACTGGCTGTTCACCCTGCAAGAGGCCGCGGTCGAGCATCTGGCCGAGGTCATTCCCGGCCTGACCCTTGACTGGACCAGCCCAGCCCGCACAGGCGAGATGCCGCCCAATTTCAGCCTGGCCCACGTCGTCGGCGTCACCCGCCTGACGCCGCATTTCCTGCGCCTGCGGCTGACGGGCGAGCGGCTTGACCGGCTGGACCGCGACATGATCCATTTCCGCCTTGTGCTGCCCCAGGATGACGGCGCGCCGCGCTGGCCGCATCTGGACGCGGGCGGGCAGACCGTGTGGCCCGAAGGGCTGCACCGCCCCGCCTATACCGTCGCCGCCATCGACCCGCAGGCGGGCTGGCTCGACACCGACATCTTCATCCATGACGGTGGACGGATCTGCAACTTTGCCGCGCAGGCCGCCGCCGGGGCGACGGTGGGGTTGAACGGGCCGGGCGGCGGGGGGATCCCGCAAGCCGCGCATCTGGTGCTGGCCGGGGATGAAACTGCCTATCCCGCGCTGGCCCGGATCGCCGCCGCGCAGGCGGCGGGTGCGCGGATCGACCTGACCCTTCTGGGGGACAGCGCCGATTACCCCTTTGCGCCGCGCCCCGGCCTGACGATCACCCACCGGCCCCGGTCAGAAGCCGCGCTGGCCCGCGACCTGACCGCCGCGCCGCCTGCCGATTTCTACTGGATCGCGACCGAAAAGGCGCGATTGCAGGCGCTGCGGCGGGCGATCACGCAGGATCTGGCAATCCCCCGGACCCGCGCCCATCTTGCCGCCTATTGGTCGGCCCCCTGCTGCGAGGAATGATGATGACCGCCAGCCCTTCCACACCCCTGTTCCTGCTACCCTGCGCGCTGGCACTGGCGCTGGTCGCCGGACCCGCATCCGGCCAGATCGCCCCCGATCTTGTCCAGGTCGCGCCCGCGACGCTGCCCCATGACCTGTCGCCGATGGGCATGTTCCGGCAGGCCGACGTGGTGGTCAAGGCGGTCATGATCGGGCTGGCGGCGGCATCTGTCGTCACCTGGACGGTGCTGGTGGTCAAGCTGTTCGAGCTGGCCTTCGCCCGCCGCGCCCTGCGCCGCGCCGCCGCCCGGATCGAGGCCGCGCCCGACCTGACCGAAGCGATGCAGGGCGGCAAAGGCCCTGCCGGCGTCATGCTGCGTGCCGCCGGGGCCGAGGTCGCGCGGTCGGCCGATGGCGCGCGGGCGGGGCTGGCCGAGCGTGTCGCCTCGCATCTGGCGCAGCATCAGGCGCTTGCGGCGCGGCACATGGCGATCGGCACCGGGATGCTGGCGACGATCGGCGCGGTGGCGCCCTTTGTCGGGCTGTTCGGGACGGTCTGGGGCATCATGAACGCCTTCATCGGCATATCGAAGGCGCAGACCACGAACCTGGCCGTGGTCGCACCCGGCATCGCCGAGGCGCTGCTGGCGACCGCGCTTGGCCTTGTCGCGGCGATCCCGGCGGTGGTGATCTACAACGCACTGGCCCGCGCCATCGCCGGCTATCGGCTGGAGCTTGGCGCCGTCGGGGCGGCGATCCAGCGGCTGATCAGCCGCGATCTTGACCGGGGGGCGCGATGATGGCGGGCGGACTGCAGGACGACGACCTGACCGAGGCGCATGAGATCAACGTGACGCCCTTTATCGACGTCATGCTGGTGTTGCTGATCATCTTCATGGTCGCGGCGCCCTTGGCGACGGTCGATGTGAATGTCGATCTGCCCGCGGCGCAGGGGGCGGCCTCGCCGCGGCCCGATCAGCCGGTGTGGCTGACGCTTGCGCCGGATCTTGGCCTGTCGCTGGGCAACGCGGCGGTTGACCCGGCGGGGCTGGCGGCGGCGCTGGATGCTGAAACGGGTGCCGACCGCGACACCCGCATCTTTCTTCGCGCCGATCAGTCCGTCCCCTATGGCGAGGTGATGGCGGTGATGAACCGGTTGCGCGACGCGGGCTATACCAAGATCGCGATGGTCGGGCTGGACAGCCCGGCGGCGCTGCCATGAAGGGGGGCGCGTCATGATCGGCGCTGCCGCGCGGTGGCTGACCGGCTTGGCACTGGTGCTGGCCGCGCATCTGGGTGTCGCCCACTGGTTGATGGCCACGGCCATATCGGGGCCGCCCGCGTCCGTCGCTGCGCCCGTCTTTGTCGAACTGGTGGCGCCCGAGCCGGAGCCGCAGCCGGAACCCGAGGCCGAACCGGCGCCGGAGCCTGAGGCGCTTCCCGTCGATCCCGGCATTCCGCCGCAGATCCTTGAGGTGCCGGATGTTCAGCCCGCCCCGCCAGAGCCAGAGCCAGAGCCAGAGCCGGAGCCTGAACCGGAGCCAGAGCCTCAGCCCGAACCGGAACCGGAGCCGGAGCTTGAGCTGCCGCCCCTGACCCCGCTGCCGCCACCGACCGACCTTGCCGAGCAGCTGGTGCCACCCTCGCCGCGCCCGCAGTCGCGTCCGCCACGGCCCAAGCCGGTCGAACCCGCGCCCCGGCGGCAGGCCGAAAAGCCGCGCCCCACCCGTCCCGAGCCTGCCCCCGCCAAGCCTGCCACGGCCAAGCCGGCTGCGCCAAGGGCGGCCGCGCCCGCCGCGCCACGCCGCGATGACGGCGCGCGCGCACAAGCGGCCGCCGCCAGTGCCGGCGCGGTGCGCAACTGGCAATCCGAGGCCGGGGCACGCATCGCCCGTCACATGAAGCGCACCCGGATCAGTGGTCGCGGCGCGTCGGTGCAGGTGCAGCTTGCCATCCAGGTCGGCGCCAACGGCGCCGCATCCGCGCGGCTGGCCAGCAGCACGGGCGATCCGCGAATCGACGCCGCACTGGCACGACAGGCAGGCCGCCTTCCGCGTCTGCCCGCACCACCCGGCGGACAGGGGCACTCATTCGTGCTGCCGATCCTCATTCAGTTCTGAACGGGGGAGCGCCGGCAAGGTCGGGCGTGGCGGCAACGAACCGCCACGCCCGACCCTGGCCGCATGATCCCTGTGCTGATGGTGGCAAGTCCCGGGCCTTGTCGAAAGGCCTGACGTCGGTTGGCCATGACGATGGCCGCGCCTTGGTCCGATGGTCGTGGCGCTGAAAGCGTGATCCGGCGCGCCGGGCCATTCGCCCGGCCGGTCGATGTCCCCGCCACCACGCCGAAACCTGGCGCAGGGGCGGGGATGGTCTGGTCAGAACGTCATGCGCAGGCCGATCCCGACCTCGCGCGGTTCGGTCATGATGGCGTTCATGACCGGGCCTGTGGCTGACCGGCTGAGCTGCTTGGCCAGCGGCGCGCGTTCGTCGAACAGGTTGTTGGCATAGCCATAGACCTCGATCCCCTCGCGCGGGACGTAGCTGACGCGCAGATTGGCCAGGGTGAAGCTGTCGATCCGCGTCGCCTCGCTGTTGGTGTCATCCGAGAAATAGCCGCCGGTATGGCGCACCGAGGCATTCACCGTCAGCTTGTCGATCGGCGTCCAGTCGACGCCAAAGGTCAGGCTGTGGCGCGGGGCGCGGGCGAATTCCTTGCCCAGGATATCGCTGGTCGCGGCACTGAACTGCGACACTTCGGTGTGCAGCAGCCCCAGCCCGCCGCGCAGGCGCAGGGTATCGCTGGCCTGATAGTCGGCGGCCAGTTCCAGCCCATAGGCCTTGGCCTGTTCGGCGTTGACAGTGACAGAGCTGCCATAGTTGTTGGGCAGCACCACCCGCACGAAGCGCTGTGCATCCTTGTAGTCGCTGTAGAACAGGTTCCCCGACAGCATCAGCCGGTCCTCCAGCATCTGACTGCGGGCGAACAGTTCATAGCTTGTGACGCGCTCGGCCGCGAAGGCGACATAGCTGCCGCGGCGCAAATCCAGCGACACGCCGCCGGGGTTGTAGCCCTGCGAAATCATCGCCCCGACGGTCGTCGTCTCGCTTGCGTCATAGGACAGCGCAAGCTTGGGCAGCCAGGCGTCGAAGGTGCCGTTGTAATCCAGCGGCCCCTTTGCATAGGTCGCCACGCCACTGCGGCTGATCTCGTCGCGCTGATAGCGCAGCCCGCCGGTCAGCCGCCAGCGGTCCGCCAGCCGCCAGGTGGCTTCGCCATAGACGCCCAGATTGGTCTTGGTGTCGTCATAGCGGGTGATGAAATCCGCCGGCTTGTCGCGCAGGTCCAGCATCTCGTCAGAGGTGGTGCGCGCCACGAACAGCCCCGCCACGCCCGAGATCGTGTCCTCGTCCCCGCCAAAGGTCAGCCGGGTTTCGTTGGACACGGTGCGCTGATCCAGTCGGGCGGTGCCGTCGGTGACCGGCGCGGTATAGCGGTTGTTGGTTCGGTCGCTGATCTGCAACTGGTTGTGCAACGCCATCCCGTTGCCGAAGTCATAGCTGACATCGGCGACCATGCTGTTGGTGCGGTTGCGCCAGGTCGGCATGGCGATGGCATCGTTGTTCAGATCCTCGAACGGCGTGCTGGCGCTTTCCAACGAGGGGCGATTGCTGGACGTGTGACTGAAGGTCAGCTTCGCCTCCAGCCCCGGCAGGTCGGCGGGACGCCACAGCAGCTTGAAGCGCACATCGCGGTTTTCAAAGTCCTGATCGGTGTTGCCCTTGCGGAAGTTCGGGTTGGTATAGGTGATGAACGTGTCGCGGGCGAACCCATCGACGGCGAGTCGCGCCGCCAGTTCCGACGACAACGGCCCGGACACCGCGAACGAGGCACGGCGGCTGTTGCGGCTGCCATATTGCAGTTGCGCCACGCCTTCGCGTTCAAAGGTCGGGTCGTTGGTCTTGACCAGGATCGCCCCGGCGATGCTGTTGGCCCCCTGGGTGGTGGTCTGCGGGCCGCGGAAAACCTCGACCGACTGCACATCCCAGGCAGATGCCGCGCCAAGCGCATATTCGTTATAGCTGAGATAGCGGCCATCGACGTTGATCGTGGCGCGCGGCACGGTGCCGCCGAAGAACGCGCCCGCGCCCGAGTTCGGGCCCTGGCTGTCCTGGCCGCGGATGATCGGGGCCGCGACCGTGCCGGTGACATTGACGTTGGGCACCTCGGCCAGGGCGTTTGTGACCGAATGGGCGGCGGGATCGCGCGCGACCTGCTCGCCCGCGAGGGCCGCGACCGAGGCCGCCGTGCGCTTCAGGCTGCGCACCACCTTTTCGCCGGTGATGATGATCGGCGCCAGCGTGATGGTCTGGTCCTGCGCCAGGGTCACGCCGGGTGTGGCCATCAGCACCAGCGTCAGTGCGGTGCTTGACGCCAACGGCGCCAGGGAACGGGGGTGTCTCATCTGTGGCTGTCCTTTGTTATGTCGGTGAATGGGTGTCGGCGGTGGCGACATTCAGATCGGCCAGCCGCAGGGCTGCGCCTTCGGGCGTGGCGATCCGGGCCAGAACGCGATGCATCCGCGCCAGGATCGCCCGGCCCTGCGCCGCGTCAAAGCGGCGGGCGCAATGGTTCAGCGTCAGGTGCAGGTCGCGGCCCGGCGTGGTCACGTCCTCCATCACCTCGACATGCAGCGGCAGGATCGAGGGCGGGGTGCCGATTTCGATCTGGCGATAGGGGATCGGCCCGGCGGGACCATGCAGCGCGCCGTTCAGCGCGTTGCCCGCGTGGATCTGGATGAAGACCTCGAAGACATGGGTGCCGGGGGGCGGCGGGCCGCCGGGCAGGGCCTCCTCGACCAGGTCGATCGGCACGTCGCTGTGGGGCAGGGACCGGGCGACCAGATCGCGGCTTTGCGCCACCAGATCGGTCAGCGTCATCTGGGGGTCCAGCCGCATGTTGTGGCAGACGACCGTGGTGAAATATCCGACCGTATCGAACCACCGCGCCGCCTGCCGACCCGAGGCCGACGTGCCCACCGCCAGCCGGTCCATCCCCGCGATGGCGTGCAGCGCCGCAGCGATCGCGGCGTGAAACAGGTTGAACAGCGAGGCATCCAGCCGCCGCGCCGCCCGACGCAACCCCTCGGCCAGCGTCGGGTCAAGGTCCAGCCGCAGCAGCCCGCGCGCCTCTGCCCCGGCCGGTGCGGACGCGCGGCCCGGCAGCGGCAGCGGCAGCGCCGGCAGGTCGCGCAGGTGATCCATCCACCAGGCCAGATGCGCCGCCGTATCGGCGGCCTGTCGCTGATCCTGCGCGAACAGGTGAAACGGCGGCGGGCTGTTTGGCCAGTCGGGCGCGCGGCCACTGGCACGGGCCGCATAGGCCTGGCCCAGTTCGGCCATCAGTTGCGACAGCGACCATTCATCAAGGACGATGTGATGAAAAAGGAAGGACAGCGCCTGCCCGTCCTTGTCGCGGAAGAACCGCAGGCGAACCGGCAGCTCCCGCGCCAGATCAAAAGCGTGCGCGGCCTCGGTCGCAAGGCTGGCCTGCCCAGCGTCATCCGAATGCCACCACCAGCGATAGCTGTCCAGCGCGGGCTGTGGCACCACATGCTGTGTCACCTCATCCCCGGTCGGGATGAACAGGCTGCGCAGCACCGGATGGCGGATCATCAGATCGCGGAAGGCTGCGGCAAAGACAGCTTCGTCCACCGGCGCCAGAAAGCGCAGCACGAAGGGCAGGTTGAACACCGCGCCATGGCCATGCGCCGCCGAGGCCTTCCACAGCGATTGCTGTGCCAGCGATAGCGGCGCCTTGGCAAAGTCCTGCGGCGCGGCGGGCTGGGCCAAGTCGGGCTGGGCGAGGGGGGGCGGCGCGGTGGTGCGGGCGCGCAGGGCCAGCCGGGCGGCAGTGGCATGGGCGAAAATGTCGTCAAAGGCGATCTCGATCCCGTGCTGATCCAACAGCCTGCCGATCACGCGGGTGGCCAGCAGCGAATGTCCGCCGTGGTCGAAGAAGTCATCCTGTGGCCCCAGATCGGGCAGGCCCAAAGCCTCGCGCAGGGCGGCAAGGATCACATCGGTCAGCTGCTCGGAACCAGCGGTGCCGGGGTCCAGGGGCCGCAGCCAGTGGGGCAGGGGATCGTGGGACATGCCACAGTGGGCGCGCCCGTCCAGCGCCGCGCACAGCCGCGCGATCAGCCCATCCAGCGACACGGCATCGGCCAGCAGGTGATGACGCAGCAGCGCCAGCGTGGTGCCCGTGGGGTGCAGGCCAAGGGCCATGGCGACCAGCCCGCCACCCGTGCCCGCCCAAGCGGCGCGCAACGCCTGTTCGGTGGCCTCGGCGCTGTCGGTGTGCAGCAGGTGCAGCGGTGCCAGCCCGTGACCGCAGGCTTGCGCCACGACCGCGCCGCTGTCGTCCAGATCGAAGCTCAGCCGCAGGTCGGGATGATCCGCCCAGACCCGGCCCCAGGCCGCCGCGATCCGCCCCGGCGGCATCGCGCCGTCCAGCCGCCACAGGCCGATGTCGGCCAGGGCCACATCGGGCTGGTGTTGCTGGCGCAACCAAATCAGGGCGCGGTCCGGGGACACCGGCTGGGGCGCGGCCCAGGCATCATTGGGCATGGGGTGGTCCTGCGGCAAGGGTCGCATAACGGAGGTCATGGCGCCTTGCAGCGGGCTGGGCGCGGTCCAGCAGACGGGATCACAATGCTATGCGCAATGTCAAGTAATTTAGCCAGGAATTAACGCGACAATCGCCCGTTCGATCCCCGCCAGCAGGTCGGCGGGCAGTCGCTGCGCCGCATCAAGGGGGATCAGGCTGGCGTCGGCCTCGATCATCAGATGCAGGTCGGCGGCCATGGGCGTGGCGCGAAAGGTCAGGGTCAGGCCATCGGCGGAACCGGCGGCCAGCACCTCTTGCCGGGTGGCAAGGCCAGGAAAGTCCGAGGCAGCGAACGGCACGACATTGATCAACGGCGAGATCAGCGGCCGGTGCGGCGGTGCGATCCCAAGGTCATCGGCCAGCCTCTCGAACCGCCAGCGGGCATGGCGGCGCTGAAGGCGCAGTGCGGCAGCACCGGCGCGCAGCAGATCGGGCAGGTGTTGGCCCGGCGCGCGCGTCAACGGCAGCGGCAGCAGGTTCACGACCAGCGCCGGAACCGCCGCCGCAACGCAGCCCAGCCGGCCCATCTCGGCCCGCCACAGGGTCAGGTGGCCGGGCGTCTGGCGGTTGACCGCCGGCAGCGCCGGGTGATCGATCAGCACCGCCGCCGCGATCAGCGTCAGCGCATCCGGCCAGGAGAGCGAGAGCGCGCGGCCACAGGCCATCAGGCCCTGGCCAAGGTGGTCGGGCAGCGGCTGGTCCAGCTCATGCACGGGGGCGGGGGCGGCGCCTCGTCGTGCCAGGGCCAAAGGCGGCGCCTGATCCATGATCGCCCGCCAGGCGGCGCGATCCGCCGATGCGCGCGGGCTGGCAAGATAGGCGGCCTCGTCCGTCAGGTAGTCGGCCAGCGGGCGCAAGGCGGGGCCGGGCGGCGTCGCGGCGACCGCTGCGGCGTAAAGCCGCGCGGCGCGTGATTCGATCAGCGACATCGCATAGGCGTCCAGCATCATGTGATGGCCGCGCGCCGCCCAGATCCAGTCGCTGTCGCCCAGCCGGATCAGCGCGTGATCGGCAAGCGGATCACGCAACAGATCGCGCGACGTGGCCAATGTGGCGGTGATCCAGTTGCGGGCGGCCGCCTCGGGGTCGGGCTGGTCGCGCAGGTCGATGCGGCGCGGCCGGGGGCGGCGGGCAGGATCGACGGCCTGCATCGGCAGCCCATCCCCGGCCGAGGCCGCCAGCCGCAGCGCCAGCACATCGCATTCCGCCACCGCCCCGGCGATCGCGGCTGCCAGTGCGGCATCATCGCCCGGCCCGTGCAGATGCAGCGCATGGATCACGGTGCCCTGATCGTCGCCGGCTGTGGCGCGATATTCATGCCAGAAATCCGCCTGTTGGGCGGTCAGCGGGTGCCAGACAAGCGGCGGATCGACCTGTGTCATGCCAACCCCAGATGATCGCGCAGCGTGCGCCCGGCATAGGCGCGGCGGAACAGCCCTGCCTCAGCCAGGCGCGGCACCACCTGGGTCAGCAGCAGTGACAGGCAGTCGCGCGATCCGCCGGGCAAGGCGACGAAGCCGTCGATCGCGCCTGCGGCCTGCCAGTCGGCTATCCTGGCCACGGCATCATCCGGGGTGCCGATCACCTGCCAATGCCCCGAGGCCGCGACCTCGGGCCGGGCCAGCAGGTCGTCGACCGTCGGGCGGTCGCGCGCGATCATGCGGGCCAGCAGCGCCGCATGGGTGCGTGATCGCGGATGCGCCGGGGGCTGTGGCAACATGTCGGGCGTGACGGGCTGATCGCCGGGCAGATCGGTCAGATCCAGCCCGATCTGGGCGCGCACCATGGCCAGCCGCCGCCTGCGATCCGCCCCGGCATGGGTGTCATGGTAAAGCGACTCTGCCGCATCCCGTGTCGCACCCAGATAAAGGCTGAGACCCGGCAGCACCCGCACGGCATCGGGGTCGCGCCCGGCGCGGCGGGAACGGTCGCGCAGGTCGGCGCGCAGGCTGACGGCGGCGTCGCGGTCGGGCGTGGCGGCAAAGATCGCATCGGCCTGGCGCGCGGCGAAATCGCGCCCGGCGGCCGAGGCGCCTGCCTGAAAGATCGGCGGCGGCCCCGAGGGATGGGCGGGCAGGGTCAGCGGCCCCTCGACCGGATCACCGGACGCCAGAACCAGCTGCGCCGGATCGGCAAACCGCCCCGCCGCCCGGTCAAGGATCATCGCGGCCTGCGGAAAGCTGTCCCACAGGCGGCGGACCTGGGCCAGAACGACCTCGGCCTGGGCATAGCGCGCGTCGGGTGGGGGCAGGTCCGCCTGGCCGAAGTTGCGCGCCCCGTCCAGCGCGGTGACCAGGTTCCACCCCGCCCGCCCGTCGCTGATCCAGTGCAGGCTGGCCACCTGACGGGCCAGGATATAGGCCGGATAGAACAGCGCCGAGGCCGTCGTCACCAGCCCGATCCGGCTGGTCGCGCCCGCCACCGCCGTCATCATCAGCGTCGGGTCCAGCGCCGCGAAGCCCGGACCGGTCGCCACCGCCGCCGGATCCAGATGCAGGCTGTCGGCGCGAAACACGAAATCCAGATGCGCCGCCTCGGCCTGTCGGGCGATCTCGATCGCGGCGGCGGGGGTGAACAGATCCTGCACCCCGCTATCGGCGCGGCGCCAGCCGTTGCCGGACAGCCAGGTGGGGGACAGCGACAGGCCGATGGTCAGGGTGCGGGTCATGGGTGATGTTCCGGTTGCGGTGGCAGGGGGGAGGCCCCAGTTGCGTCAGCCAGGGCTGCGGCCAGGGCGGCGGGTGTGGCGCAGCGGGCAAGCTGCATGGGCGACAGCCGCCGCGCGTGGCGGTGAAACAGCCGGTCCGACAGCGGTTTCAGATGGGCGGGCGTCAGCCCCAGCGACAACAGCGGCGTGTCGGCATCGGCGGGGCCGGGGTGGCCCAGCACGGACAGGCAGTCGGCCACGATGTCGGGCAGCGGCGCGGCATCGGGCGGCGCGGCATCGGCCACAGGCACACGGATCAGCTGCCGCGCCACCGCGCGGTCGGGCTTGCCGTTGGCCGACAGCGGCAGCGCGTCCACGATGACAAAGCGGCTGGGAACATGGCTGTCGGGCAACAGTTGCGCGGCGGCGCGGCGCAGATCGGCGGTGCGGCTGTCCTTGTCCGCGACGATCAGCGCCCCCAGATCCAGATCGCCCTGCGCGCCCGGCAGATCGACAGCCAGCGCCGCCGTGACACCCGGCACGCGGGTCAGGGCAGCCTCGACATCGCCCAGAGACACCCGCACGCCCCGGATCTTGACGTATCCCGCCGTTCGCCCGGCAAAAAGGATTACGCCGTCACGCCGCCGCCGCCCCAGATCGCCGGTGCGAAACGCCCGATCGACCCCGCCCGCGCCGTCGGGCAGGGTGACGAAATCCGTCTGATCCAGCGCGCCATCGCGCCAATAGCCCAGGGCCAGCCCGCTGCCGGTGGTGTGAATGCGCCCGATGACGCCGGCCGGGCAATCTTCGCCCAGATCGTTGATGATGCGCTGACCGACCCCCGCCAGCGGGCGGCCATAGGGGATCACCTGGGTGTCGTCGGGGGTCAGGCTGTGCCAGATCGACCAGATCGTCGTCTCTGTCGGCCCGCCAAGCGAGATCAGCCGCGCCCCGGGGCAAAGCCGCCGCAGCGTGGCGACGGTGTCGGGCTTGATGTAGTCGCCGCCCTGCGCGATCAGCCGCAGGCTGGCCAGATCATGCGTGCCGCGAGCATCCAGCAGCATCTGAAGAATGGCGGGAACGCTGACCCACAGCGTCACTCCATGCGCCGCCACCAGCCGGTTCCAGGCCCGCGCGTCGCGTGCCTCGGTCGGTGCGGGCAGCACCAGCGGCACCCCGGCCACCGCCGCGCCCAGCAGATCGAACATCGACATGTCATGATGCAGCGGCGTGACCGAGATCATCACATCCGCCACTCCGACGCCCCAGTCGGCCAGCGTCTGCGCGATCACCTGCCCGGTGGCCGCCGCCGACAGCACCACCGCCTTGGGCGCCCCCGTGGTGCCCGAGGTGAACAGCCGATAGCACGCCGCCCCCGACCGGCTGCGGCGCGCCAATGTGGCGGCATCGGGCAGCGCGGCGACCAAGGGGCACAGCGCCATCAGCGCCGCCGGGTCGGTCGCATCGGGCTGATCCAGCGCGATCACCAGATCGGCGGCGCAGCTTGCCAGCAGCGCGGCGCGACGATCCGCCGGGGCGCCGGCGTCAATAGGCACCCAGACGATGCCTGACAGCGCCGCCGCCAGGGTGATCGCGACGTGATCCGGCCCGCGTGGCAGGCAGATTGCCAGCACCGATCCTTCGCGCAGCCCGTGCCTCGCCAGCCCCGCCATCGCCTGCCGCACCCGCCAGCCAAGCGCGGCAAAGGTGGTGGCCTGCCCCTGATGCCACAGCGCCGGACGGTCGGGCGGCGCGCCCCACAGGTTGTGGGCGATGTCGCCCAGCCAGTCGGGCGTCGGCGGGGCGGGGGCGATTGCGGGTGGCGGCGGCGCCAGATCGGGCCCGGTCAGAATCAGCGCGTCGCGCCCCACCAGCGTCGCCAGCGCGCGCCGGATCGTCTGGGCGATGTCTTGCGCCAGGGCGACCGAAACCGCCGCTTCGGCGTGGTCCAGATCGATGCGCAGATCGCCGCCTGGCGTCAGCGACAGCCGCACATCCAGCGCCACCTGCGGCGTCTGGGTCAGCCCGTCGACGCAGCGCATCCCGCCGCCCGCCGTAGCTGGCCATCCCAGCCCGTTGGTCACCACAACCGGCAGCGGCACTGGCGCGCAGCGGCTGGCCAGCACCCGGCCGATCGCCACCCCGGCGCCGTCCAGATGATCCAGTCCTTCGGCCACCTGGCGCTGCACATCGCGCGCGCGGGTCGCAAAATCGGCCTGCGTGGCATCAAGGCTCAGCGCGATGAAGCTGGCTGCGCTGCCCAGCCGTTCGGGCGATGGCGGCGGCGCCACCGGCAGCGCGACGGTCAGGCGCAGATCGTCGGTGAAGCGCGCCAGCGCCTCAAGCACGGCGGCGGTCATCAGGCTGTTGGCAAACAGCCCGTGGCGGGCCGCCAGCCCGCGCAGCGCCCGCAGATCGCCTGTCGGCAGCGTGGTCCCGGTCCGCCGCCAGCTCGGGGCGCGGATCTGGTCCAGCGGCTGCGCCCAGGGCAGGCGCGGCGGGCCGTCGACCGCCGCCAGCCGCGTGCGCCACCAGTCGGTATCGGCCTGAACCTTGTCCGGCGTGGGCACCCCGCCACCGGGCAGGGTCGAGGTGACGGGCGCCGCGCCTTGCATCAGCCCGGCCAGCAGCCGGGCGATGCCGTCGCCGTCCAGCACCAGCCCGTCAAAGCGAGCGATCACCGCCAGCCGGTCGCCGCCGTCCTGCGGCAGTGCGACCAGATGAAGATGCCACAGCGGCCCAGCCAGATCGCAGGGACGTTGCGAGAGCTGTGACCACAGATCGTCCAGCCGCGCCTCGGCTTGATCGCGGTCCAGCGCCGACAGGTCGGTCATGGTGACGGGCGGCGTGATTGCCGGGGCGATGCGCATCAGCCCGGCGGCGGCGTCGACCCGGCAGCGCAACGCCGGATGCGCCGCAGCCATTGCCGCCGCGCGGTCGCGCAGCACCGTCGCGGTCAGATCGCCGCGATAAAGCCGCGCCTCGTGCATGGCCACGCCACCCAGCGGCAGCGCCGCCGCGCCCCGCCCCAGCAGATAGGCACGTTGCAGCGGGGTCAGCGGGCGCGCGGGCGGTAGCCAGTCGGACAGCGGCAGATCGCACAGCCCCGGTTCGGCGCCCAGGCGACGCGCGGCATCGGCATAGCGATCCAGCGCCGCCTGCGCCCATGCGCGCTGCACCAGATCCAGCCGGATATCCCAGTTCAGCAGCATCCCTTCGGGCAGCCGCGTCACCTGCGCGTCCAGCGCCACGCCCGGTCCCTGCGAAATCGCCCAGACCAGCCGTCCGAACCGCGCCGCCGCGCGCGGGGTCAGCAGCCTGCCGGTCGGCAGGTCCAGCCCGGGGGTGAACACGACCGGCCCGCTGGCCCGCCGCCCCGTAAGCCGCGACAGATCGCGCAGCAGCTCGACCCCCGGCACCCCGGCATGGGTGATGGCGGCGGCGACCTCGGCCCCGGCGCGGCGGGCGATCTGGGCAAGCGTGTCCACGGCATCGGCGCGGGCGTCGATCAGGGTGAAATTGGCACCCTCATCCACCACGCGGTCGCTGTCGGGGGTCGTCAGATCGCGGTGAAACATCGCCAGGCCAAGACGGCTGCGCGGCTGGCCTGTCTCGGCGGCCAGCACCGCCTGAAACAGCGCCAGCATCAGCACCGATAGCGTGACGCGCTGCTGGCGCGCCAGCAGGGTCAGCGCGGTATCCACCGGCGGCGGCAGGATCACATGCAGCCGGTCGCTGGACACCGGCGGCGCAGGGTTCGGCGCGGGCAGGCGGGGCACGTCGGGCAGATCTGCCAGCCGCGCGCGCCACCAGTCCCGCGCGGCGGGGTCGGGGGCGTGGCTGGCATAGGCGGGCAGGCGCGGGCTGTCGTCGCGGTCAGGCTCGTCCAGGTCGGCGGCCAGGTCATCAAGGATCAGCGGCAGGCGGGCGGGATCCGCCGCGATCATGTCAAGGTCGACGCCGAAGCGTTGCCGCCCGCCCGGCAGCCGCGTCAGGTGAAACCGCGCCGGGGCGCCCTGGTCGATGGCGGGGCGGGCGTGGCTGGCCGCCTGCCGCGCCGCGATCAGCGCGGCCTCGACCGTCGCCGCGTTGGCATGGCGCAGGTCGGTGACGTGCAGGTCATGCGCCGGACCCGGCGGGGCGATGTCGCACTGGCCATCAGGGCTGACGCGCAGCCGCAATCGCGGGTGGCGGCGCAGCAGCTTGCGCAGCGCCTGGGCCAGTCGGTCGGGGTCGGTGGCGGGGCCGTCCAGCTCGACATGAAGATGTGCAGCGACGCCGCCCGGATCTTGGCGCGACAGCCAGCAGGCGGCCTGCATCGGGGTCAGTTCAGCCATCGCCTTCGCCGTGGTTGACAATTCATGATAAAAATACTCAGTTAATGGCGCGCGTCAACGGCGCATCATGAAACTGTCGGGCAGGCGCTGAAAAAAGATGACAAAACAATATGTTGACTTCACTCCCTGGCCGGATGATCTGGCCCGGCGCTACCGCGACAGGGGCTATTGGATAGGCCAGCCGCTGACCGCTGGCGTTGCCGCGCAGGCGAGGGTGCGGCCCGACGCCCCGGCCATCATCTGCGGCGCGCGCAGCATTAGCTATGGCGCGCTTGCGGCGATGTCGGATGCCCTGGCGGCGCGGCTGGCGGCGCGCGGGCTGGGCCACGGCGACACCGCGCTGGTGCAACTGCCGAACGTGGCCGAGTTCTACATCACCTTCCTCGCCCTGCTGAAACTGGGCGTGGTCCCCGTCAACGCGCTTTATGCGCATCGCGCGCGCGAGCTGACCGACTATGCCCGGCAGATCGGCCCGCGCTTGCTGGTGGTCGATGCCGTGCATCCGCTGTTTAGCGACGGCGCCATGACCGATGCGCTGCGCGCCATCGCGCCTGTCGATCTGGTGCTGCGGCTGAACGATCCGGGCGCGGATGGCGACCTGTCCGCCTGGCTGGCCGCCGACCCGCCGCGCGCCGCCTTCGCCCCGACACCGCCCGATCAGGTGGCGTTTTTCCAGCTTTCGGGCGGCAGCACCGGCACGCCCAAGCTGATCCCGCGCACCCATGACGACTACGGCTATTCGGTGCGCGAAAGCGCGCGGCTGTGCGGGTTGGACGCGGACACGCGGTTTCTGGTGGCGCTGCCTGCGGGGCATAACTTCATCCTCAGCTCACCCGGCGCACTTGGCGTGTTTCAGGTCGGCGGCACCGTGGTTCTGGCCCCCAACCCCGACCCTGTGGCCTGCTTTGACCGCATTGCGGCGCAGGCTGTGACGATGGCGGCACTTGTGCCCTCGGCCGTGGGGATGTGGCTGGATCACGCGCGCCAGACCGGGCAGCGCCTGCCCAGCCTGCGGCTGGTGCAGGTGGGCGGTGCCAGCTTTCCCGAAGCGATGGCCCGGCAGGTGCCTGCCGTCCTGGGCTGCGCCGTGCAGCAGGTGTTCGGTATGGCCGAAGGGCTGGTCAACTATACCCGGCTGGATGACCCGCCCGACGTGGTGATGGCCTGTCAGGGCCGCCCGATCAGCCCCGATGATGAGGTGCGCGTGATCGGCCCGGACGGGCGCGCTGTCCCGCCGGGGCAGCCGGGACAACTGGCCACGCGCGGCCCCTATACCATCCGCGGCTATTACCGCAGCCCCGATCACAATGCGCAGGCCTTTGATGCCGATGGCTTCTATCTGACCGGCGATCTGGTTGTTCAGCGCCCCGATGGCAACCTGCGGGTGGTTGGTCGCCTGAAGGATCAGATCAACCGTGGCGGCGAAAAGATCGCGGCCGAGGAAATCGAGCGGCTGCTGTTGGCCCATCCCGCCATCCGTCAGGCCGCGCTGATCCCGGTTGGCGATACCCGCATGGGCGAGAAAAGCTGTGCCGTGCTGGTGGTCGATGACGGCAGCGATACCGACCTGCGTCCGGTCGCCTTGCGCCGCTGGCTGATGGCGCAGGGCGTCGCCGATTACAAGCTGCCCGACCGGTTTCACATGGTCGCTCACCTGCCCCTGACCGCCGTTGGCAAGGTCGACAAGCGCACCTTGCGCGCTGCGATCGAGGCAGGGGCAAGGCCCCTTGAAAAGGAGATCCCCGCATGAGCCACACTCCGACCCTCAGCCTTGAACAACCCGGCGGGCTGGCGGCCTTTGTCGCCACGCTGCTGGAGGATCCGGCCGAGATCGACCCCAACGAAAGCCTGATCCTTTACGGTCTGGATTCGCTGGCGGTGATGAAAACCGTCGCGGCACTGAAGGCCGCAGGCGTGGCCGTCAGCTTTGAAGAACTGGCGCAAGAGCCGACCTTGACCGCATGGGGCGCGCTGCTGGCGGCGCGACGTGGGGCCTAGCGGGCTGGTCTGGCCGTTCGCGCAGCCGCGCCCTGCGGGGCTGGTGCTGTGCTGCTGTCGCTATGGCCCTGCGCCCCGCGCGGGGCTGGCCCAGCCGCCTGCGTTGTCTGGCCCGCGCGGCGCGGAATGGCAGGCCGGGCGGCAGGCGGCGGCGGGCGCGATTTTTGCCCTGACCGGCACCGGCGCCTGGCCCGGCACCCGCCCCGATCGCGGGCCGCACTGGCCCGCCGGTCTGGTCGGCGCGATCACCCACCACCGTGGTCTGGCCCTGGCCCTGGTCGGGCAGCAAGACCGCTTTACCGGTCTGGGCATCGATCATGAGACGCGGATAGACGACATTGCCAATCTTGCCCCGCTGATCCTGACGGGTGCCGAGCGCGCAGCCGGGGTCGACCCGCTGTCGCTGACGCTGGCCTTTTCGGCCAAGGAATCGCTTTACAAGGCACTGGCGCCGCAGATCGGGCGGTTTTTCGGCTTTGACGCTGCCGAGGTCGTCACGGCCGGACCGGATGCAGCCGTGCTGCGGCTGACGCAGCACCTGGCCCCGGCCTGGCCCGCCGGGCGCTGCATCCCGGTCGCGGTTGCCTGGCGGCGGGACCGGGTGTTGACCGCCGTGATGCTGGACCGCGCCGACTAGCCGCGCAGCGTGCCGCCGCCATCGACATAAAGATCGGCCATCGTCACATGCGTCGACTGATCCGACAGCAGGAACAGACAGGCGGCGGCGATGTCTTGTGGGGTGGCCAGCTTGCCCAGCGGGATGCCGGTGCGAAACCGGGCCAGATCACCCGCAATGACCGCTGCCGCACCCGCCTGCGCATCGCCCCACAGCGCGGTCTGCATCGGCGTCAGGGTGGAGCCGGGCGCCACGATGTTCACCCGCACGCCGGCCCCGGCGAGTTCCAGCCCTAGGCAGCGCGCCAGCATCGTCACCCCGGCCTTGGTCGCGCCATAGCCGCCGATCCCCAGCCGGGGCACCCCCGCGGCGTTCGAGCTGACCACGACCATCGCCCCGCCACCCTGCGCCGCCAGCGCCCGCCCGGCGGCGGTCAGCAGCGTGAAGCTGCCGGTCAGGTTGACGTCGACCATCCGCTGCCAGGCGGCGGGATCAAGGCTGCACAGGGCGCCGACCTCCAGCACCGCCGCCGCATGGACGACCAGCCGCAGCGGCCCCGCCGCATCGACCAGCCGCGCCACGCCCGTGGCATCGCACAGGTCAAGCGGTTGCCAGTCGGCGCGGCTGTTGCCGTCCGCCCGTGCCAGTGCGGCGGCGGTGTCGGTGGCGATCACCCGCGCCCCGGCATCGACCAAAGCCTGCACCACCGCGCCGCCGATCCCGCCCGCCGCGCCGGTGACAAGCGCGGTCTGCCCATCGAAGCCCGTCAGCTTCATGGCTGCGGTTCCATCGCGGCCAGGGCGGCCTCGGTGCTGATCGGCACGCCGCAGCAGGCGGCGATCCAGTCCATCGCCCGGTCGTGCCGGTCGCGGTCGAAATCGGCCTGGGCATCGGCGACGGCAAAGGGCTGGATGTCGCGCTGAAACGCCTCGGCGGCGGTGGCCAGGCAACCGATATGGGCATAGACGCCGCAGATCATCAGCTGATCGCGCCCGCGCGCCCGCATCAGCACCTCAAGGTTCGATCGCTGAAAGGCGCTGTAGCGGTGCTTGGTCAGAACGATGTCGCCCGGCTGCGGGGCCAGCGTGGCCAGGATCGCCTGATGATCGGGCCGGGCCTGCATCCCCGGCCCCCACAGGTCAGCCTGCAAGCCACGGTCGGCGCGCAACTGGTCGCCCTTTTGCGCAGTATAGAACACCGGAACGCCGACCAGCCGCGCCACGCTGACCAGCCGCGCGATGCGGGCGATGACGCCGGGCAGGGGCGGCGCCTCGGGCGGGAAGGGGGCGCAGAAATAGCACTGCATGTCATGGACCAGCAGCGCCAGCCGGTCGGGGCTGGCCTGCCAGGGCGCGCGGGCGGTGGGCAGTTCGGCGGGGCCGGGCGGGTCATAGGGGGCGATGCGGGGCAGGGCCATGGGATACCTCGTGGTCAATGGGATGCGGGTTCGGGGGCGGCGGCGTCCTCGGGCAGGCCAAGGGCGCGCAACAGCGCGCGGAACTTGGCCCCGGTCTCGGCGGCCTCGGCCTGCGGGTCGGACCCGGGCACGATGCCCGCGCCCGCAAACAGCCGGGCGCGCGGGCCGCAGATGTCGGCGCAGCGGATGGCGACGAACCAGGCGCCGTCGCCCGCGCTGTCGCACCAGCCGACCGCGCCCGCGTAAAACCCGCGCGCCACCGGTTCCAGCTGGCGGATCAGGCAGGCGGCGGGATCGACCGGCAGACCGCAGACCGCCGGCGTCGGATGCAGCCGCGCCGCCAGCACCGCCGAGGACATGTCGGGGTCGGCCAGCTCGCCCTCGATCCGGGTGCCCAGATGCCACATGCTGCGGGTCTGGGTCAGCGTGGTGCCCGCCGGGCAGGCCAGGCGGCGGCACAAGGGCGCCAGCAGGTCCATGATGTATTCGACCACGATTGCATGTTCGCGGTGATCCTTGTCCGAGGCCGCCAGCCGCGCCGCCGCCGCGCCATCGGCTGCCGGGTCGGCGGGCTGGCGCGGGATCGACCCGGCCAGCGGGTGTGAGGCGATCTGCCGCCCGGCCTTGGAGACCAGCAATTCGGGCGTTGCACCGACCAGCGCCCGACCGGTCCAGGGGCTGTGTTCGGGGCTGTCGGGCAGCAGCACGCGATAGGCGGTAACGGTCGGGTCTTCGCTGAGCCGCGCCAGAACCGCCTCGACCGGGATCGGGGCCTCGGCCTCGGCGGCCAGCGTGCGCGCCAGCACCACCTTGCGCAGCACCTGCGCGCCATCCGCGATGCCAAGCCGATCCAGCGCAGCCGCCACGCTGCGCGCATAATCCTGGGCCGAGGGTTCGGCGCGCGTCTGCCAGCGTCCCGTCGCCAACGCGCCGCCCGGCGTCGGCGCGACCGGCGTGGCGCTGCGCAGCACCCGCTGGGGCTGCCACAGGTGGTCGTCGGCGCTGCGATCAAACGGCAGGGCGCCGCCGATGGTCGCGCCGGGCCGCGCGCTGGCAAAGTGGCGGTCCAGCCGTTCGGCCAGCGTGGCTGCCGAGCCCGGCGTGACCTGGCGACCGGCACCCCAGCCCCGAACGGCGCCCTGTGGGCCATGAAAGGCAAAGACGCAAGGTTCGGGCGTCGGCTCGGCAGACCGTTCGGCGGTCTGAAATGCAGCGGGATTCATTGTGGCCTTTCCGGGGCTTGCGGCCTGGGGCCGCATCATGACGGGAAAGGCTGGCCGAAGCTGGCGGGGGCGGCGCGCCGTGGTGGGGCGCGCGGCAGGGCCATCTAGTGACAGGTTGACTGGCGTCGATCAACGGCGGATTTTGATACCCAAGTAAAATTATCGTCTTTACATCGGACCACCCCGTCCCTTAGCTGTGCCCGCCGCCAGCCGCGCTTGCCCGCCGCCCTGTTCCCCGCCGACCGCCGCCGCCCCGCGGCCTGTCGGCCCGACTGCCGGAGGCCCGATGCCCGACACCGCCACCCTTCTGGAAAGCCGCCTGCGGCTGCCCGCCGATCTGGTCCCTACGCTGACCGCGCGGCTGCGCGACGAGGCCGAGGAACACGACATCGACCTGACCGAGGGGGCCAATGGCGTGCTGTCGCTGGCCTTCGGCACTGGCCATTTCAGCCTGAACCCCGGCAGCGGCGGCGCGGCAGAACTGACCGCCAAGGCTGAAACCGAGGCCTGGCTTTTCGTCATGCAAGAGGCGGTCAGCGATCATCTTCTGGCCGGGCTGCTGAGCAGGGACGACAGGTGGAGCCGCACGCCCCGGCCGGGCGATCTGGCGCCGAACGTCACCCTGGTGACGGTGGAATCGCTGCACCCGGTCAGCGCCGATTTCCGGCGTCTGGTGCTGGTGGGGGCGATGGATCGCTTTACCGATCCGCGCAACATGCACCTTCGGCTGCTGCTGCCGCCGATGGGGCGCGCGCCGGTCTGGCCGCGCGTCAACGCGCGTGGGCGTTCCGACTGGCCCAAGGGCGAGGACAAGCTGCATGACGTGGTTTACACGCTGCGCGGATGGCAGCAGGACGGCGACCGCGTGCGGGCCGAGATCGACATGCTGGTGCATCCCGGCGGTCACGCGCTGGATTGGCTGGACTGCGCCGGACCGGGGGTCCAGATCGGCCTTGCCGGGCCGGGCGGCGGCGGCCATCTGCCGCAGCGCCCGGCGGTGATGGCGGGCGATGCCACCGCCTTTCCGGTGATCGCGCGGCTGATCGAGGACGGCCACGCCGCGCCCCGCATCCTGCTGATCGGCGATGAGGACTACCCGTTCCCGCCAACCGACGCGACCGTGACCCGGCTGGCCGATGCCGATGACGCTGTCGCCGCCCTGACCGATTTCATCGCGCGACCGGGTGACAACGGCGGGCTGTGGGCGGCGGGCGAACGCGGCATGATCGACCGCTTGCGACAGATGTCCAAGGCGGCGGGCTGGCCGCGCGGGGCGATGACGCTGGCCGCCTATTGGCAGATCGGGCGCCACTACGGCGTCGATGACCATTAGCCCTTGCGGGCGGCAGGGATGTGTGATCCCGCCGCCCGGCGTGCTTACTTGCCGCCCTTGGCCCAGGCGGCGATTGCGTCCAGCGCATGTTCGGCACTGGCAATCGATGGCGTGGTGACCTTGCCCGAATCCATGAAGATCAGTCGCCCTTCGCGCGCGGGGGTCAGGAACACCTCCCATCCCGGCAGAAGCTGATCCAGCGCGGCGCGCGCACCGGCGGCATCGCGCCCCTCGGCGTTATAGGTGTTCAGCACCACCAGCAGATCGGGGTTCATCTGGCCGAAAACCTCGGGCGAGAGCGGCACCAGCAGAGTCGAGCCCATCCCCTTGATCGGCGTCTCGCCGCCCGGCGTCAGGCGGCTGTAGCCCAGATCCTCAAGCGCCTGCACGGCGCCGGACATGTCGCCCACGGCGTTGACCTGATCGGTCAGCACCACCGCAAGATAGGTCTTGCCCGCCGTGTCGGGCAGCACCGCGCGCGTGGCATCAAGCCGGGCGCGATAGGCGGCCAGGCGGGCATCCAGCGCCGCGCCCTGGTTCAGCACCGCCGCCAGCGCCAGTTCGACGCCAAAGCCGTGAACCTTGCCGGTCGAGACGTTTTGCAGATAGACCGGCGCGATCTTTTCCAAAGGCGCCACAAGGTCGGCCTGATGTTCGATCCCGACGATCAGGTCGGGGGCGAGGGCGCGCAGCTTTTCCAGATCGGGACTGCCGGCAGCGCCGAAGCCCGGACTTTGGGGCGCGCGCGTCCCCAGCACCTCGGCGTAGAAATCGACCGACATGCCGGGGCTGCCGTCATCCTGGCGCACATAGGTGCCGACCGGCGCCACGCCCAGATCGGCCACCGGTACGCCCAGAAGCGGTTCGTGCAGCACGACGATGCGGGCGGGTGTGTCGGGGATGGTGACCTGGCGGCCGGTGTCGTCGGTGACGGTTCGGGTGGCGTCGGCCAGCGCCGGGGTGGCGCAGCCAAGCGCGGCGGCAAGACACAGGGCAAGCGGGCGCATGAGGTTCCTTTCGGGTCAGCGTGGGGACAGGCGCGACAACGCCCGCAGGCGCAGCGCAAGGATGAACAGCGGCACCCCGATCAGGGTCAGCGACAGGCCGATGGGCAGCGCGAAATGGGTCGGGCTGGCGCGGGTCAGCGTGTCGGCGGCGATCACCAGCACGCCGCCGGTCAACCCCGACAGCACCAGCCGCATCCGGCCGCTGGCGCGGCTGATCGCGCCGCCCAGATGCGGGGCCATCACCCCAAGGAACGCCAGCGGCCCCACTGCCGTCACCGCGGCCGAGCTGAGCAGCACCGCCGCCACCAGGATCGCCGGTTTTGCCCAGCCCAGCGGGGCGCCCAGCGACAGCGCCATGGCATCGCCCAGATCCTGCACCCGCGTCACCCGCCCCAGCACCGCCACCACCGGCAGGCTGACCAGGCACCACGGCGCCAGTGCGGCGATGGTCGCGGGCGTGGCCTGAAACAGCGACCCCGCCATCCAGGATGACACCGCGTATGAAGTCTCGGGCGGCAGATACAGCACCAGCATGGCGGTCAGCGGCGACAAAGTGGTTTCCACCGCGATGCCCATCAGCAGCAGCGCCAGGCCATCGGTGCCGGTGCCGCCGCCTCGGGTCAGCGCGATCAGCACCGCCGCCACCGCCAGCCCGCCCGCCATCGCCGCAAGCGGGATCAGCGCCAGCGGTGCGGCGGGGGCCACGAACAGCAGCAGCAGGATGGTCAGCATCGAGCCCTGGCTAAGCCCCAGCAGGCCCGGATCGGCCAGCGGGTTCTGCGCCAGCGATTGCAGCATCGCCCCGGTCAGTGCCACGCACCAGCCGGCCATGAAGCCCAGCACGATACGGGGCAGGCGCACCTCGGCCAGGGCAAAGGCGGCATCGGCGGATGAGGGGCGGGCCAGATCAGCCAGCGTGACCGGCGTGGCGCCGGTTGTCAGCGCCAGCAGCGTCAGCCCCAGGCCCGCCGCGATCAGCGCCGCCGCCGCCGCCAGATTGGCCAGCGGCAGCGCCATCCCGCCGGGCAGCCGCAGCGCGGCGCGCCGATCGGTGGTGCGCACGACGGTCATGCCGCCACCGCCCGGCCTGCGGGGCGCAGATAGTGCCGCCGCACGATGACGGCAAAGGCAATGCCGCCGATCAGATCCAGCATCAGCCCGGTGGCGATGACACTGGGCGCAAACAGGCTGCGTGCGGAGATGTCGGCGGCCAGGCAGGCGCAGGCCCCGGTCACTGCCGCGACCGGCAGCGCGCGGCCATAGGCCGCCCCGGTGAAGGGCCGCACCAGATGCGGCACCACCAGCCCGACGAAGCCGATCGGCCCGCAAACCGCCACCGCCGAGGCCGCCGCCATCACCGCCGCCGCCAGCGCCAGCGCCTCGGTCCGCTGGACATTGACGCCCGCCGAGGCGGCCTTGTCCGCACCCAGCAGCATCAGCGTCAGCGGCCGTGACAGCGCCGCCAGGACAAGCAGCGCCGCCGCCCCGATCCACCAGAAGGCCGCCAGCCGCGCCGCATAGACATGGTTGATGTTGCCCGCAGCCCAGGCCAGGAAATCCGTCCGCCGTGTCGGGTCCGACAGCAGCAGCGCCTGCGCCAGGCCCATCAGCAGCATCGACACCAGCGCCCCTGCCAGGATCAGCGCCAGCCCGCGCTGGGCGCCGCGCCCGATCCCGGCCAGCCGCGCCACCCCCAGGCTCGCGGCAAATCCGACCGCGCCCCCTGCCAGTGCCGCCAGCCCCTGCGCCATCATCCCCAGGCCAAAGCCGAACACCGACACCAGCACTGCCAGCATCGCCCCGGCATTGACACCCAGCGTGGTCGGCGCGGCCAGCGGGTTGCGCGTCAGCCCCTGCATCACCAGTCCGGCGGCGGCCAGGCAGGCCCCGGCATGGATCGCCATCAGCACCCGTGGCAGGCGCTGCGTCGCCACGACGATCTGGGCATAGTCCTGCGGGTCGGGCTGCCGGAGCGCGGACAGCACCTGCGACGGGCCGACCGTCAAGGCCCCCAGCGACAGCGACAGCCCCGCCAACAGCGCCAGCACGGCCAGCACCACCAGAAGCGGGATCAGGCCGCGCCGGATCATGCCCGCGCCGCGCCCTGGGGGCGGTGATTGGCCGGGCCTCGGTCGGCAAGCTGCGGCAGGCACAGGGTACGCCCGTTGTGGCGCAGGATCTCGGCGTCGAAACCAAAGACGCGCGCGACATTGGTGGCGGTCAGGGTGGCCTCGACCGGGCCGGCCACCTCGGCCCGGCCGTCCTTCATCATCACCAGATCATCCGCGAACCCACTGGCAAGGTTCATGTCGTGCAGCACGCAGACCACCGTGCGCCCGTGGTGCAGGGTCAGGTCGCGCACCAGCGCCAGGACGTCATATTGATAACGCATGTCCAGGTGGTTGACAGGCTCGTCCAGCAGCATCAGCGGTGCGTCCTGCGCCAGGACCAGCGCGATCCAGGCGCGCTGGCGCTGTCCGCCGGACAGGGCATTGACCGGACGATGCGCCAGATCGGACAGGCCCACCGTCGTCAGCGCGGCACGAAAGCGGGCGCGGTCGGCGGCATCCGGCCCGCCGAACAGGCCGCAGCGGGCATAACCGCCCAGCTCGACCAGCTCTCCGACGCTCAGGTGGTCGGGGCAATGGCTGTCTTGCGGCAGATAGGCCACGCGCCGCGCCAGCGCCGGGCGCGGCAAGCCCCGGATCGGCTGATCATCCAGCCGGATCGCCCCCGCCGACAGTGGCACGAACCCCATCACCGCCCGCAGCAGGGTGGACTTGCCGCAGCCGTTCGGCCCCACCAGCGCCGTCAACCGCCCCTGTCGCACCCGTGCCGAAAAGCCGTCCAGCACCCGGTGCGCGCCAAGAACAGCGGTCGCCCCGTCGATTTTCAGCATCCGCCTGCATCCCGAGCATGAATCATACAAAAACGCTAAGGTATTGCCGCCCCAAGGTCCAGAGCGCGGCGGTGCCGTCGAGAAATAAACCAGCGCATCACTGATCGGCGGCCATTGAAGCCTTGCCCCGCCGATCCGGCGGCGCAAAGCCTTGGACGGGATCTCGTGCGCGATGACCGCTTCATCGCCGATGACACGCCCGCTAAGGGCCTGCTTGTGCCGAACGGCGAACCACCCTGACCAACGGCACACAACGGGGGTCATGCCGCAGGGTCTAAAGGGCGCCCTGCTGGCCTGCCTGTGCCCCTACGCATCGCGTATGACCATCTTACAGGCCGTCGGGCGCGGCCCTACATGAGTCACATTCATATTTTCATCCAGAACTATGAATATTCTTTGCCTTTGCTTGCCGTGCTATGTCGCCCCGACCGTCGTTGCCGGATTTGGAGCCTTGCCGTGAACCACCCCATCAGACCGATCCCCGCCGAAGCGGCGGCGCTTGAGGCGCTGGCGCGGCAGCGCATCCTGATCCTTGACGGGGCGATGGGCACGCAAATTCAAGACCTTGGCCTGTCCGAGGACGACTATCGCGGCGCGGGCGGCTGTGCCTGCGCGCATCACTCGGACCATCCGCAAAAGGGCAACAATGACCTGCTGATCCTGACCCAGCCGGACGCCATTGAGGAGATCCACTTCCGCTATGCCATGGCCGGGGCGGATATCGTCGAGACCAACACCTTTTCCGCCACCACCATCGCGCAGGCGGATTACGGGCTGGAAAAGGCGATTTTCGACCTGAACTCGGAAGGGGCGCGGATTGCGCGGCGGGCGATGGATCGGGCAACCGAGATCGACGGGCGGCGGCGTTGGGTGGCCGGTGCGATCGGCCCGACCAACCGCACCGCCAGCCTGTCGCCCGATGTGAACAACCCCGGCTATCGTGCCGTGACCTTTGATGATCTGGCCGATGCCTATGGTCAGCAGATCACCGGCCTGATCGCGGGCGGCGCCGATCTGATCCTGATCGAGACGATCTTTGACACGCTGAACGCGAAGGCGGCGATCTTTGCCTGCCTGAGGACGTTTGCAGCGATGCGCGTCGCGTTGCCGCTGATGATCTCGGGGACGATCACCGATGCGTCGGGGCGCACGCTGTCGGGGCAGACGCCGACCGCCTTCTGGCATTCGGTTGCCCATGCGCGGCCCTTTACGGTGGGGCTGAACTGCGCGCTGGGCGCCAGTGCGATGCGCCCGCATCTGGCCGAACTGGCGGGCATCGCGCCGACACGGATCTGCGCCTATCCGAATGCCGGGCTGCCCAATGCCTTTGGCCAATATGACGAAACCCCTGACCAGACCGCAGCGCAGGTCGCCGATTTTGCCCGCGAAGAACTGGTCAATATCGTCGGCGGCTGCTGCGGCACGACGCCCGACCACATCCGCGCCATTGCCGATGCCGTTGCCCCGTTCAAGCCGCGCAAGGTGCCCGCATGAGCCGTTATCTGCGTCTGTCGGGGCTGGAGCCGTTCGTCCTGACCCCCGATATCCCCTTTGTGAACATCGGCGAGCGCACGAACGTGACGGGCAGCGCGAAGTTCCGCAAGCTGATCGTGAACCGCGACTATGCCGCCGCGCTGGAGGTTGCGCGCGATCAGGTCGAGAACGGCGCCCAGATCATCGACATCAACATGGATGAGGGCCTGATCGACAGTCGGCAGGCGATGGTCGAGTTTCTGAACCTGATCGCATCCGAACCCGACATCGCCCGCGTGCCGGTGATGATCGACAGCTCCAAATGGGACGTGATCGAGGCTGGGCTGAAATGCGTGCAGGGCAAATCGGTCGTCAACTCGATCAGCCTGAAAGAGGGCGAGGAGGCGTTCCGCCACCACGCGGGCCTGTGTCTGGCCTATGGCGCGGCGGTGGTGGTCATGGCCTTCGACGAGACGGGGCAGGCCGACACATTCCAGCGCAAGACCGAGATCTGCGCGCGGGCCTATCGCATCCTTGTCGACGAGATGGGCTTTCCGCCCGAAGACATCATCTTTGACCCCAACGTCTTTGCCGTCGCCACCGGGATCGAGGAACACGACAATTACGGCGTCGATTTCATCGAGGCGACGCGCTGGATTCGCACCAATCTGCCACATGCCCATGTGTCGGGCGGGGTGTCGAACATGTCGTTCAGCTTTCGCGGCAACGAGCCGGTGCGCGAGGCGATGCACGGGGTGTTTCTGTTCCACGCCATCAAGGCCGGGATGGACATGGGGATCGTCAACGCGGGCCAGCTTGCGGTTTACGACCAGACCGACCCCGACCTGCGCGAGGCTTGCGAGGATGTGGTCCTGAACCGCATTCCGAAGGCCGGCGGCAGCGCCACGGAACGGCTGCTGGAGATCGCCGAGCGCTTCAAGGGCGGCGTTCGCGAGGAAAAGGTCCGCGATCTGGCCTGGCGCGACTGGCCGGTGGAAAAGCGGCTGGAACATGCCCTGGTCGGTGGCATCACCGAGTTCATCGAGGCTGACACCGAGGAGGCCCGACAGGCCGCCGCGCGCCCGCTGGATGTGATCGAAGGCCCGCTGATGGCGGGGATGAACGTGGTGGGCGATCTGTTCGGCGCGGGAAAGATGTTCCTGCCGCAGGTGGTGAAGTCGGCCCGCGTGATGAAACAGGCCGTCGCCGTTCTACTGCCCTACATGGAGGAGGAAAAGCGCCTGTCGGGCGACGGCGGTCGGCAATCGGCGGGCCGCATCCTGATGGCGACCGTCAAGGGTGATGTGCATGATATCGGCAAGAACATCGTCGGCGTCGTTCTGGCCTGCAACAATTACGAAATCATCGATCTGGGCGTGATGGTGCCGCCGCAAAAGATCCTTGAGGTCGCCAAGGCCGAAAAGGTCGATGCGATCGGGCTGTCGGGCCTGATCACCCCCTCGCTGGACGAGATGGTGCACCTGGCCTCCGAGATGGAGCGCGAAGGCTTTGCCATGCCGCTGCTGATCGGCGGGGCGACGACCTCGAAGGTGCATACGGCCGTGAAGATCGCCCCGCGCTATTCCGGGCCTGCGGTCTATGTGCTGGATGCCAGCCGTGCCGTGGGCGTTGTCGGTGCATTGCTGTCGGACACCCAAAGGGCGGATTATGTCGCGGGCATCCGCGCCGACTATGCCGAGGTGGCCGAACGCCACGAACGGGGTGAACGCGCCAAGGAACGGCTGCCGCTGGCCGCCGCGCGGGCCAATGCGCTGAAGATCGACTGGACGGGTTATCAGGTGCCCGCACCGTCGTTTCTGGGTGCGCGGGTGATTGATGACTGGGATCTGGCGGACATCGCCCGCTATATCGACTGGACCCCCTTCTTCCGCACATGGGAACTGAAGGGCGTCTATCCCAAGATCCTTGATGATCCCAAACAGGGCGAGGCCGCACGCGCGTTGTTCGCCGATGCGCAGGCCATGCTGCAACGGGTGATCGACGAACGGCTGTTCGGGCCGCGCGCGGTGGTCGGCTTCTGGCCCGCCAATGCCACGGGCGACGACATCCGCCTGTTCACCGGCGAGGATCGCGGCCAGACGCTTGCCACGCTGCACAGCCTGCGCCAGCAGCATTCCAAGCGTGAGGGGCGCCCGAATGTCGCGCTGTCGGATTTCGTCGCGCCCGAAGGGGTGGCGGATTACGTCGGCGGATTCGTGGTGACCGCCGGCCCCGAGGAGGCGGCCCTGGCCGAGGCCTATGACCGTGCCAACGACAATTATTCCGCGATCCTGATCAAGGCGCTGGCCGACCGCGTGGCCGAGGCGATGGCCGAAATGCTGCACCAGCGGGTGCGGCGTGAGCTTTGGGGCTATGCCCCCGACGAGGGTTTCGCCCCCGATGAGCTGGTGGGTGAGCCTTATCGCGGCATCCGCCCCGCGCCGGGCTATCCGGCCCAGCCCGACCATACCGAGAAGCTGACCCTGTTCCGCCTGCTGGATGCCGAGGCCGCGACCGGGGTGCGACTGACCGAAAGCATGGCGATGTGGCCCGGGTCGTCGGTCTCTGGCCTGTATATCGGTCATCCCGACAGCTATTATTTCGGCGTCGCCAAGGTCGAACGCGATCAGGTTGCCGATTATGCCACGCGCAAGGGCATGGACCTGGCCGAGGCTGAACGCTGGCTGGCGCCGATCCTGAATTATGTCGTGCCCGCAACCCGTCGTGACGAGGCGGCCTAGCGATAGCGCGTATCGCAGGACGCACGGCAGGTTGAGGCTGCCGGGCGAAGGCGGTCGTGGCCCGCGCCGCAGCGGCATCATCGCGGGCCACCCGGTCGGAAGCGGGGCGCACCGTTCCCCTCAGGCCTGCCAATCCGGCGCAACCGAGGCCGCGATGCTTTGATCCAGCGCCTCGAAGGCGGCAAGGCCGATGGTGTCATACAATTCCTGGCGGGTCTGCATCTCGGGGATCATCGCGGTGGTCGCCCCGTCGCGGGCAAGGGCCGCGTAAAGACGTTCCTGCGCCTTGTTGGCGACGCGCAGCGATGACACCGGCCAGATCACCATGTCATAGCCCAGGGCCTCGAACTCGGCGGCGGTCAGCGCCGGGGTGCGGCCGAACTCGGTCATGTTCGCCAGCAGCTTGATCCCCGGCAGCGCCGCCCGCACCTGTCGGAACATCTCGACCGAGGTCAGCGCCTCGGGGAAGATCGCATCGGCCCCGGCCTCGACATAGAGCCTTGCGCGGGCGATCGCGCCCTCGACCCCCTCAGAGGCCGCCGCATCGGTGCGGGCGATGACCACCAGATCACGCGCCGCGCGGGCCGCCGCCGCGACCTTGGCGGCCATGTCCGCCGCCGGTGCCAGCTTCTTGTCGTTCAGATGCCCGCACTTCTTCGGCAGAAGCTGGTCTTCCAGATGCACCGCGCCAGCCCCCGCGTCTTCAAAGGCGCGCACCATGTGCATGACGTTCAGCGCCTCGCCATAGCCGGTGTCGCCATCGACCAGCACCGGCAGGCCCGAGGCGCGGGCGATCTGGCGGATGAAGAAGCACACCTCGTCGATGGTGATGATGCCCAGATCGGGCAGCCCCATCGAGGCGGTCATCGCCGCCCCCGACAGGTAAAGCGCATCAAAGCCCGCTGCCTTGGCCTGCAACGCCGCCTGACCGTTATGGGCGCCCGGCACGCGCAGGATGCCGGGTTCGTCCAGCGCCCGGCGAAACCGCAGGCCGGCGCTTTCCAGGGGCAGGTCATCGGCAATCAGATAGGTCATGGCGTCACTCCGCTGCGGCAGACAGGAACAGGCCGCGTTTGTCCAGCGGCACGAAGGCGCGGTTGTCCGGGCCGATGTAATGGGCCGAGGGCCGGATGATCTTGTTGTCGTGGCGCTGTTCGATCACATGCGCGCCCCATCCCGCCGTGCGCGCGATCACGAAGATCGGCGTGAACATGGCCGTCGGCACCCCTAGCAGATGATAGGAAACGGCGGAATACCAGTCGAGGTTGGGAAACATCTGCCGGGCATCCATCATCACCGCCTCGATGCGTTCGGCGATGGCGAACATCTTGGTCGCGCGCGCCTGATCCGACAGCGCCTGGGCGACGCGCTTGATGACCACGTTTCGCGGGTCCGAGACGGTATAGACCGGGTGGCCGAAGCCGATCACCACCTCTTTGCGCGCCAGCCTGTCGCGAATGTCGGTTTCGGCATCGTCGGGTGTGGCGTAGCGTTTCTGGGTCTCGAAGGCGACTTCGTTCGCCCCGCCGTGCTTTGGCCCGCGTAACGCGCCGATCGCCCCGGTCACCGCCGAATAGACATCAGATCCGGTCCCGGCGATGGACCGCGCGGTAAAGGTCGAGGCGTTGAATTCATGCTCGGCATAAAGGTTCAGCGTGGTCTGCATCGCCCGCACATGATCGGCAGAGGGCGCCTGCCCGTGCAGCAGATGCAGGAAATGCCCGGCGACAGAGCTGTCCTCGGTCTCGACCTCGATCCGGCGGCCATTCTGGGCATAGTGATACCAGTAAAGCAACATCGAGCCCTGCGCGGCGATCAGCCGGTCGGTGATGTCGCGGGCGCCGGGCGCGTTGTGATCGGCCGCCTCGGGCAGGGCGCAGCCCATCGCCGACACGCCCGATCGCAGCACATCCATCGGATGCGCGGCGGCCGGGATCGCCTCCAGCGTCTCGCGCACCGCTTTGGGCAGTCCGCGCAGGCCGCGCAGCTTGGCGCGATAGGCCGCCAGTTCGGCGGCATTGGGCAGATGCCCGTGGATCAGCAGATGCGCCACTTCCTCATAGTCGCAGGCCGCGGCCAGATCGAGGATGTCATAGCCGCGATAATGCAAGTCATTGCCGCTTTGGCCGACGGAACACAGCGCGGTATTGCCCGCCGAGACGCCCGAAAGCGCCACCGATTTCTTCGGTTTCCGAATCTCGCCGCTCATGCCTTCCCCCCGTCAAAGATGCCCCGAGGACGCGGGGTGCCAAGTTTGTCGGCATCCACCGCAAAGTTCAGCCGTCCCAGATCGCCCGGTCCCAGATCGGCCAGCCCCTCGGCTGCGTCGAGGAAGCGCTGCTGTTCGGAAGCGCCAAGCACGCCGTCCGAAAGGGTCAGGAACTTGCGCACATAACTGGCGCGCCCGAACGGGCGCGCGCCGTCCGGGTGGGCATCGGCCAGCGCCAGTTCGTCAACGATCCGCGACCCGTCATCCAGCGTGACCGTCACCCGCCCGCCAAAGGCCCTCTCCTTGGGATCAGGGGCGTGATAGCGGCGCGTCCATTCGGCATCCTCGGCGGTTGCGATCTTGTGCCACAGCGCCACGGTCGAGGGCCGCTGTGCGCGCTCTGGCGCATAGCTTTTCTCGTGGTGCCAGCCGCCATCCTCAAGCGCGACCGCGAAGATATACATGATCGAATGGTCTAGCGTCTCACGGCTGGCACGGGGATCCATCTTTTGCGGATCGTTCGCGCCGGTGCCGATCACATGATGGGTGTGGTGCGATGTCTCGATCAGGATCGAGCGGACGCGTGACAGATCCCCGATCTTCGGACCCATCCGGCGCGCCAGGTCGATCAGCGCCTGGCTTTGGTATTCGGCGGAATGTTCCTTGGTATAGGTGTCCAGAATGGCGCGCTTGGCCTCGCCCGGTTCGGGCAGCGGCACATGATAGACCGCCTCGGGTCCGCCCAGCAGCCAGGCGATGAAGCCGTCCTCGCCCTCCCATGCGGGGCTGGGCGCGCCCTCGCCGCGCATCACGCGGTCGACGGCCTCGATCGCCATCTTGCCGGCAAAGGCGGGGGCGTAGGCCTTCCACGACGAAATCTCGCCCTTGCGGCTTTGGCGGGTGGTGGTGGTGACATGCAGCGCCTGCTGGGTGGCCTGATAGATCACCTCGACCGGCAGTTTCAGCGCCGTGCCGATCCCGGCGGCGGCTGACGGGCCAAGGTGAGCGATATGGTCGATCTTGTGCGCGTGCAGGCAGATGCCCTTGACCAGATCAACCTGGATCTCATAGCCGGTGGCTAGGCCGCGCAGCAGATCCGCTCCCGACAGCCGGCAATGCTGCGCGACGGCCAGGATCGGCGGAATGTTGTCGCCGGGGTGGGAATAATCGGCGGCCAGGAAGGTGTCGTGGAAATCCAGTTCCCGCACCGCCGTGCCATTGGCCCAGGCCGCCCATTCCGGGCTGATCCGCGCATCGCCCATACCAAAGACCGTCGCACCGGGCGTCATCGGGTGGCACAGCGCCTGCGTCCGCGCCGTGGCGACCGGGCGGCGCGCGACCGAGGCCGCGGCGACGGCGGCATTGTCGATCACCCGGTTGATGATCATGTCGGCCACATCGGCATCGACGGCGACCGGATCGGCGGCCACCTCGGCGATCTTCCACGCCAGTTGATCGGCGCGCGCCAGGTGCTCGGCTGATCTGTAGGTGCGAACGTCATGCATCTTCATGCGATGTCTCCTGTCCTTGAATGTTCGTTGCGATGGCGCGGGGGCGGCCGGATGCGTCCACCGCCACCATCTCGAACCGCCCACTCAGCACCGCGCGGCGCTGGCCGGTGGCCATGTCCTCGGTCTCGCCGGTGACGGTCACGCTCATCGAGCTGCGCCCGATCCGGATGACCGTCGCACGCAATTCCAGCATCTCGCCCACCCGGATCGGGGTCGCGAAATCAACCCGGTCCGACCGCGCCATGACCACCGCCCCACCTGCCCGCCGCGTTGCTGCAACGAAGGCGGCCTTGGCCATCAGCGCCAGGGCATTCCCGCCAAACAGCGTCGCGTAATGGTTCGCGCGCTCGGGGAAGATCATCTCGATCATCACCGTGGTGGGGGCTGTGCTGTCGGGTTCGGTCTGTGTCATCGGCACCTCCGCCAATCTTCGCAAGATGGGCAGGCAGACCTTTTCACAATTCACATGATCTGCTAAACTACTGAAATAGAATATATTTGTGAATTGACCGGAGACGGTTTGCGAAGTTTGCGAAAGGCAAGAAGATGAAGAAGCCCTTCATGGGCGTGCGCCTGCGCCGACTGCGCGAGGAACACGCCATGACCCAGGTTGCACTGGCGCGCGCGCTTGAGATCAGCCCCAGCTATCTGAACCAGATGGAGAAGAACCAGCGCCCGCTGACGGTCAAGGTGCTGCTGCGACTGAACGCGATCTTCGGGCTGGATGTGCAGCTTTTCTCGGAATCCGAGGAGGCCCGGCTGATCCCCGAGCTGCGCGCCGCGCTGGCTGATCAGGGCGCAGGCGCGTCGATGGCCGAGCTGCGCGAGCTTGCGGCGAACATGCCCGGCGTGGCCCGCACCATCATCTCGATGCACGCGCGCCTGCGCGAGGATGCCGAACGGATCGACCTGATGAACGGGCGGATCCTTGGCGGCTTCGGCGCCCCGGCCCCGTTCGAGGCGGTGCGCGACTGGTTCTATGAGCAGCGCAATTACATCCCCAGTCTGGATGAGGCGGCCGAGGCCGTCGGCTGTGGCCTGCGCCCCGGACGCATGGCCGAGGGTCTGATCGACCGGCTGGCCGGGCGCCATGGCATCCGCGTTGCGGTCGACGACAACACCAGCGCGCTGCGGCAGTTCGATGCGGGGGCGCGCGTGCTGCACCTGTCGGCGCGGCTGTCTGCGGGCCAGCGCGCCTTTCAGATCGCCACCCAGATCGCGTTTCTGGAACACGGCGCCGAGATCGACCGGCTGACCGCCGATGCCGGGATGGAAAGCGACGAAGGGCGCGACCTGCTGCGGATCGGCCTTGCGAATTACTTTGCCGGGGCGCTGATCCTGCCCTATGGCGCCTTCATCGCCGCCGCCGAGGCCGAGCATTATGACATCGAACTGTTGGCGCGGCGCTTTGGCGTCGGTTTTGAAACGACCTGCCACCGGCTGTCCACACTGCAAAAGCCGCAGGCGCGCGGGGTGCCGTTCTTCTTCATCCGGGTCGACCGGGCCGGCAATATCTCGAAGCGGCAGTCAGCGACGGATTTCCATTTCAGCCGGATCGGCGGCTCTTGTCCGCTGTGGAATGTCTATGAGGCGTTTTCGCGCCCGGGCGAGCTGCTGACCCAAGTGGCGCAGATGCCTGACGGACGGTCCTATCTGTGGGTGGCGCGCACCGTCAGCCATGGCGCGGGCGGCTATGGCGCGCCGGTCAAGCGGTTCGCCGTCGCGCTTGGCTGCGACCTCGCCCATGCCGACCGGCTGGTCTATGCGCGCGGGATCGACCTGCGCAACCCGTCGCGGGCAACGCCGATCGGCGCGGGCTGCAAGATCTGCGACCGCCCCGCCTGCCCGCAACGGGCCTTCCCCATGGCCGGCCGCGCGCTGCGCCCCGATCCGAACCGATCGCGCTTTACGCCCTATTCCAGCGACTGACCGAACAGCGCCCCCCGCCGAAGGGAGGCGTGATGTCTTGCCCTGCGGTCTTTGGGCAGCCGATCCCCTTGCCGCGCCCGGAACGGCTGCCAAGCCTCACGACAGCACCCGCCAGGGGATCAGCACCGGCTGCTGTTCATGTCGGGCGCTGTAGGGTTCGACGCCGTAGACGCCGCGCAGGATCGCTGGCGACAGGGCGGTGTCGGGCGGCCCCTCGGCAACCAGGCGACCGTGATCCAGAACGGCGACGCTGTGACAAAACCGCGCCGCCAGGCCAAGGTCATGCAGCACGCAGACCACCGCGGTGCCGGAATCCGCCGCCGCACGCAGCAGGGCCATGACCTCAAGCTGATGACGCGGGTCCAATGCTGAAATCGGCTCGTCCGCCAGCAGAACCCCGGCGCCGACGGCCAGCGCACGGGCCAGCAGCACGCGCGCCCGTTCGCCGCCCGAAAGGGCGCTGACCGGGCGGTCGGCCAGGTGGGTGATGTCGGTCTGCGCCATGGCCTGCGCCACCGCTGCCGCGTCAGCAGGGCTTGCGGCGGCAAAGGGGCCACGATGCGGCAGGCGCCCCAGGCCGACGACACGGGCCACCGGCACCGGCCACACCGTCTGATGACCCTGGGGCAGATAGGCGACGCGGCGGGCGCGTTCCTGCGTGTCGAACTGGGCTAGCGGGCGACCGTCCAGCCGAACCGCCCCGCCCGCCAGCCCGATCAACCCCAGGGCCGCGCGCAACAGCGTGGACTTGCCAGCCCCGTTCGGCCCGACCAGCGCCATCATCTGCCCCGGTTGGATCGTCAGGCTGACCTTGTCGATCACCCGCTTGCGATGCAGGTCGACACAGACGTCTTCCAGCGTCAGCCCGTTCACCATGTCTGGTCCCTCAGCCGGAAAATCAGCAAGAAAAAGAACGGCGTGCCGATCAGCGAGGTGACGATGCCAAGCTGCAACTCTGGTCCGATGGCGATCAACCGCACCAGGATGTCGGCCGCCAACAGCAGCGCCGCGCCCCCAAGCGCCGCGGGCATCAGTAGCCGGGCAGGCGCGTGGCCGACCAGTGGGCGCAAAAGATGCGGCACCACCAGCCCGACGAAACCGACCGACCCTGCAACGGCCACGCCCGCGCCGACACAGAGGCTGACCCCGATGACGATCTGCGCGCGAACCCGGTTCAGGGATACACCCAGCGACCGGGCCGCGTCCTCGCCCAGCGTCAGCGCCTCAAGCCCGCGCCCCGACAGGGCCAGCAGCAGCGAGCCGGTGGCGATGAAAGGCGCCGCCAGACCCAGGTCGTCCAGCGTTCTGTCTTTCAGCGAACCCATCAGCCAAAAGGCAATTTCGCTGATGGCCCAAGGGTTTGGCGACAGGTTCATCGTCAGCGAGATCAGCGAAACCGACAGTCCGCCGATCGCCACACCGACCAGCAGCAGTGTCAGACGCTCGGCGCCGCGCGCGGCCAGCAGCCACAAGATCAGCGTCGCGGCCATCGCGCCGCCTAACCCGCCTGCGGGCAGCGCCCACGGCAGCACCGCCGCCCAGCCGGTATAGATCGTGATGACCGCCCCAAGCGCGGCGGCGGAACTGACCCCGATCACCCCCGGCTCGGCCAGCGGGTTCAGGAAAAGACCCTGCAAGGCGGCACCCGACAGCCCCAGCGACCCGCCGATGATCAGCGCCAGCGCGGCGCGCGGCAGGCGCAATTCCTGCACGATGGTCACGACCTGCGGATCGGCGCGCCCCAGCAGCCCGGCAAGCGCCTGACCGGCGGAAATGTCGACATAACCCACCGTCAGCGACCAAAGAAGAAGCGCGCTGCATAGCACGGCCAGAGCCGCCGACAGCGGGATTGTCAGATCGCGGCGCAGCCCGGCGCGCATGTCGGCGGCCATCATCGCGTGCCCTCCGCGAACATCGGCCGCCCGGCGGCCAGGATCGAAGCCGCCTCGGCCACGACCGGGTGATCGCAAGGCCAGTATTCGCCCGGCACGGTCAGAGCCTCGCCAGCGGCACTGGCACGGGCCAGCACCGGGTTGCGACCCAGCGTCCGGCGCACGGATAGCTGCTGATTGTCGAAATAGGACAGCACATACCCCTCGGGTGGGGACATGACGACCTGTTCCAGCGGCACGCCGCCCCAGCCGGGCGGGCCGGTCCTTGCTTGCAGATTATCATATCCTGCCGCCGTCATCACCGCGTCCACGATGGTTCCGGCCCCGGCGCCGCCACCGTCGGGGCGGTAATAGATCACCAGCGGCCGGTGGCTGCCGGCGGGCGGGGCGAGTTCGGCCAGTCGCGCGGTGAATGCCGCCGCCATGGCCTCGCCGCGCGCGGCCTGGCCAAAGCCCGCGCCGATCGTGGGTGCCTTGGCCGCCAGCGAGGGAAGGTCGCTGACCATTTCAAGCGCCATCTCGGTGATGCCAAACTGGTCCAGCACACGGCGCATCTGGGTCGGCGTTCCGTGGCTTGTCACCACCAGATCCGGCTGGGCCACCAGCAATTCCTCGACGCTGCCGCGGTTTTGCGGCAGGCCGCGCGCCTGATCGGCCAGCGCCGACCAAGGCCCGGTCGCGTCCTTGGACAGGCTGACGATCTGGTTGCGGTCGGCCAGCGACAAGGCCCAGAGATCGCCGCAAAGAGACGTCGAGGCGATACGCGGGAAGTCCTCTGGCCCGGCGAGTGCCGGACCAGACCACGCCAGCCAGATCGACGCCACAAGGCGCGCTGCCGGTGTCATGTGCGATAGCCCTTGCTTAGCCGGTCGGGCCCGCCGTCATCCAGACCGATATAGGTGCTGCGCACATGATCCCATGTCGCCAGCCGGTCCCAGTCGGGCGTCTCGGCCAGCCGGTCGTCGGGGGTGATGAAGGGGTTGGGGAAAAACAGGCTCAGCGCCGGTTCGCCCTTGCCGTTCTCCATCCGAAAGCCCCAGCTGCGCGGGTGGCCTTCGGGATCAAGGCTGCGGAAGAACTCGGCCTTGCCGGGGCGACGTTGGGCGACCAACGCCTCGCCGCCCTGGCGCAGCGCGCCTTCATTGCGGCCGATACACAGGTGGAAATGCCCGTTCAGCCCGTAGAACACCGTCAGATACCCGTCGTTGAGGCTGATCCGCTCGGGTTTTCCCGGTGGACGCAGTTCATAGGCCGCACCCTCGATGATCGGGCCGAAGCACAGACCCTGCCAGTGATTGTCGAACATGTCGGTCAGAAAGTCGTTCAGCCACTGCTGATCCAGGGGCGCCGGCCAGCGATCTTCGGTGGCGCGGCCATCGTCGTTCAAGGTCTGCTCATGTTTCAGCATCATTTCCCCTCCAGCCCGATGCGGATGCCGGCATAAGGGCTGCGCTCGGGCGTGCGATAACCGGAATAGGTCTCATATCTGCGGTCGAAGACGTTCTCGATACGGCCATAAAGTTCGGTGCGCTCGCTCAGCTTGTGGCTGGCGAACAGGTCCACCACGCCGTAGCCGGAGACATGCTTGCCCCAGCCGCTGACCGTGGCCGCATCGTTGCCGCTGGCATAGCGCAAGCGCCCGGTGACCGACCAGGGATCGGCGGCATAGGTGACGCTGAAGGTGCCGGTGTGCTTGGGCATCCCGCGCCAGGCGCCGGTCAGATCGTTTTGCGACAGCAGATAGGTATGGCTGGCCGCAAGTGTCCAGTTCGGCGCCAGCTCCGCCGACAGGCCAAGTTCCAGCCCGCGTTCCAGCGTTGCCCCAAGGTTGTAATAGCCCTTGGTCCCGCCGGGCCGATCCCCCCACGCGATCTTGTTGCTGACCTGGTTGCGAAACAGCGTCGCGTTGAGCTCGCCCCAGGGCAGATAGACATCCGCGCCAAGGTCAAAGCCGCGGCTTTCCTGTGCCGTCAGGTTGGGGTTGCCATAGGTGGGATCGAAAAGCTGATAAAGGCTGGGCGACTTGGCACCTGTCCCGGCACTGGCGCGCAGCTTGATGTCGGTCTGGCCATAGCTCAGCAGATGCGCGCCGGTGACGCGCCAGGTCTCGAACGAACCGAACCGGTCGTTGTCATCCCGGCGCAAGGCCAGCGTCACGGTGTTGCGGTCGTCCGGCGTATAGGCGATTTCGGCAAAAGCGGCGGTCGTGCGGTTGGACGCGATGAAGTCGCCGCTGAAATTGGTCGCCTGCCGGGTCTTTTCCGTCTCGCGCGCCAGACCGCCGACCACTGACCAGGTATCGTTCGGCTTCCATGTCACGTCATAGCCAAGGCTGGTCATCAGGCCGTCATAGACGTCGCCGACCGACGCCCGCGAATGGCCGGTGTGATAGCTGCGCACCGCCGAATAGCGGCCCGCGTGCAGCGCATGCCGCCATCGGCCATCGGCGGTTTCATGCGTCAGGCGCAGGCCCGCGCGCCATTCATCCTTGTCCACCGTGTCAAGCTTGCCACCGGGGCGGCTGTCATAGGCCGACCAAGTATCACTGGTCATGCCCGAAAACTCCAGCCGGGTTGCGGGCGCGATCTGCCAACCCAGGACCGCGCTGATGCCGTTGCCTCGATAGGGACTGTCCACGTTCGAGGCGATCTTGATCGGCGGCCCGTCGTAATGCGTGCTGTAGGCCGTCAGCCGGGCGTCCATCGCGCCGTGTTTCCACATCAGGGTGGCGTTGCCGCGCTTCGATCTGTGCGGGCCGACCTCGGCATCCGCGCTGAGCCGCCAGCCATCCGTATCGGCGCGGCGGGTGATGATATTGATGACCCCGCCAATGGCGTCCGATCCGTAAAGCGACGACTGGTTGCCGCGCAGCACCTCGATCCGCTCGATATCGGCGGCGCTGAGGTGATCGAACTGGAACGCAGTTGACGCGGCGGAGGGATCGGCCACGCGCACGCCATCGACAAGGACCAGAACCTGATCATTGTCCGACCCGCGAATGCTGATCGAGGTCCAGACACCCGGACGATCCTGCGATACCTGCACGCCGGGAACGTCGCGCAGCGCATCGGTGACGCGGCGGTTCTGCTCGCGCACGACACGATCGCGATCAACCACGGTTGCGGCGCTGCCGACCGCGCGCGTCGGCAGGTCGGTGCGCGAAGCCGTGATCACGATCGTGTCGAGTGTGGTCCGGTTGTCCTGCGAAAGCGCAGGCTGGCTCAGCGCGGTTGCGCCCAGCAGGAAGGTAGCAAGGGAAAGGCGGCGTAGCTGCATCTGCGGCGGTCCTTGGCGTCTCGGGGTTGAAAGCCGGATGCGAAGGCCGTGGGGCAGGACAAGCCTGCCGGATTACCGCTTGATACTGTCAGTCCTGAGAGCATTACAACGCCGCCTTCGATCCACTCATGGTGTCACCGCTGGCGGAAGACCGCTCCCTTGGCTGAACCCGGCCGCGGGTTGGGCAACGCAGATGGCAGGTCTCCTGGCTTCCGGGTCTTCGCGGGGCCGCGCCTTCCCTCGGATCAACCGAAGTGGCAATTGCGGTCCGCTTACCGGTTACAGTTGCGGGCACAGCTGCGGATTCGGCATGAAGCCCCACCGCATTCCCTTTTCACCCCGAAGGGCACCATCGAAGATTGCCTAGCAGAGACGGGCGTTGATAGGCAAGCGGGGATGGCGCGTTGGCGGCAACAGCGCGGCGTCGTGGCTGGCGAGCTATCCGCCCTGCGATCCCTGGCGGCGCTTTCGTGCGTAAAGCTCTAACCGGTGCCATTCGATTTCATAGCCCAGTTCGGCTGCGATCTCGTCCTGAAGGCGTTCGATCTTGTCGGACCGGAACTCGATCACCCGGCCGGTGTCGAGGTCGATCAGGTGGTCGTGATGGGCACGGTCGGCCAGTTCATAGCGTGCCCCCGCGCCGTCGAAATCGTTGCGCAGCACCGCGCCGGATTTTTCAAGCGCCGCCAGCGTGCGATAGACCGTGGCCTGCGACACGCTGGCATCCTGCTGGCGGGCGCGGGTCAGGATGTCCTCGACGCGGGGGTGGTCGCGGGCCTCGCGCAGAACATGCAGGATCGCCAGCCGCTGCCGGGTGATGCGCAGCCCGTCAGCGCGCAGATCGGTTTCCAGATCGTCAAGGTTCTTGGCCATGGCTGGATCATAGCCCCCGCCGCAATCGCCATCAATATGAGAACGATTCGCAATAACTTGACTTTCTGCGAATCGTTCGCATTATGGGCCGAACCCAGAAGGAGACCCCGATGCGCCCGTTGATTGCAGCCCTTGCCGCCGCCCTGACCGCCAGCCCCGCCCTGGCCGAGGACAAGCTGAAGGTCGTCACCACCTTTACCGTGCTGGCCGACATGGCGCGGCAGGTGGCCGGTGACCATGCAACGGTGGTGTCGATCACCAAGCCGGGGGCCGAGATCCACGGCTATGAACCCACGCCGGGCGATCTGGTCGGCGCGCAGGACGCCGACCTGATCCTGTGGAACGGCATGAATCTGGAGCTGTGGTTCCAGCAGTTCCTGTCCAATCTGGGCGATGTGCCGTCAGCCACGCTGTCGGATGGCGTCGATCCGATGCCGATCCGCGAAGGCGCCTATGAGGGCAAGCCGAACCCCCATGCCTGGATGTCGCCGGTCAGCGCGCAGATCTATGTCGACAACATCGCCACCGCGCTGTCGCAGGCCGATCCCGGCCACGCCGCCGATTACGCTGCCAATGCGCAAGCCTACAAGGCGCGGCTGACCGAGACGCTGGCCCCCCTTCAGGCGATGATCGCCACCGTCCCCGAGGACAAGCGCTGGCTGGTCAGTTGCGAGGGCGCCTTCAGCTATCTGGCCCGCGACCTTGGTCTGCGCGAGGCGTATCTGTGGCCGATCAACGCCGATGCGACGGGCACGCCGCAACAGGTGCGTGCGGTGATCGACACGGTTCGCACCAACGACATTCCGGTGGTGTTCTGCGAAAGCACCGTCAACAACGACCCGGCCAGACAGGTCGCGCGCGAGACCGGGGCGGCCTATGGCGGGATGCTGTATGTCGACAGCCTGTCCGAGGCGGATGGCCCTGTGCCGACCTATCTGGACCTGCTGCGGGTGACGACCGAGACCGTCGCGCAGGGGCTGACCGGGGCGACCAAATGAACCAAAGCCAACGCAAGGCCGAAGGACTGTCGGCGCAGGGCGTCACCGTCGCTTATCGCAATGGCGTGACGGCCCTGCGCGATGCGACCTTTGCGATCCCGCGCGGCACGATCACCGCGCTGGTGGGCGTCAACGGGTCGGGCAAATCGACCTTGTTCAAGGCGATCATGGGCTTTCTGCCGCTGGCAGCCGGCGACATCCGCATCCTTGGCCGTGATGTCCGCAGTGCCCTGCGCGACGGGCTGGTGGCCTATGTCCCGCAGGCCGAGGAGGTCGACTGGACCTTTCCCGTGCTGGTCGAGGATGTGGTGATGATGGGCCGATATGGCCGCATGGGCTGGCTGCGCATCCCGCGCCCCGCCGACCGCGCCGCCGTCGCCGCCGCGCTGGAGCGGGTGAACATGACCGCCTTTCGCCATCGCCAGATCGGCGAGTTGTCCGGCGGGCAGCGCAAGCGCGTGTTCCTGGCCCGCGCCCTGGCGCAAGAGGGTCAGGTGATCTTGCTGGACGAGCCCTTCACCGGGGTCGATGTGCAGACCGAGGCCGCGATCGTCGCGCTGCTGCAAGAGTTGCGCGACGAAGGGCGGGTGATGCTGGTCTCGACCCACAACCTTGGTTCGGTGCCCGAGTTCTGCGACCGGGTGGTGCTGGTCAAGGGCACGGTGCTGGCCCACGGCCCGACCGACACGACCTTCACGCGCGAGAACCTGGAACAGGCCTTTGGCGGCGTGTTGCGGCATTTCGTGCTGGGCGGGGCCGATCTGCATGACGATGCCGATGCGCGCAGCGTCACCATCCTGACCGACGACGAACGCCCGGTGGTCATCTATGACGACCGCACCCGACGCGCGGGGGACAGGTCATGACGGCGCTGATGGAACCCTTCGGCTATGGCTATATGGTCAATGCGATGTGGGTCTCGGCGCTGGTCGGCGGGGTCTGCGCCTTTCTGTCGGCCTATCTGATGCTGAAGGGCTGGTCGCTGATCGGCGACGCGCTGAGCCATGCCATCGTGCCGGGCGTCGCGGGCGCCTATATGCTGGGGCTGCCCTTCGCGCTGGGGGCCTTTGCCTCGGGCGGGCTGGCGGCGGGGGCGATGCTGTTTCTGAACCAGCGCACCGGGCTGAAGGAGGACAGCATCATCGGCATCGTCTTTACCGGGTTTTTCGGGCTAGGGCTGTTCATGATCTCGGTCTCGCCGGTGCCGGTCGATGTCAAGACGATCATCATGGGCAATATCCTGGCGATCTCGCCCGCCGATACGGTGCAACTGGCGATCATCGGCTTTGTGACGCTGGCGGTGCTGCTGGCGAAATGGAAAGACCTGATGGCGGTGTTCTTTGATGAGACCCACGCCCGATCGATCGGGCTGAACCCGGCGCGGCTGAAATTTCTGTTCTTCACGCTGTTGTCGGCGGCCTGCGTGGCGGCGCTGCAAACGGTCGGGGCGTTTCTGGTGATCGCGCTGGTGGTCACGCCGGGGGCGACGGCCTATCTGCTGACCGACCGCTTTCCGCGCCTGTTGGCCCTGTCGGTGGCCATCGGCAGCGTCACCAGCTTCGCCGGGGCCTATATCAGCTATTTCCTTGACGGCGCGACGGGCGGGATCATCATCTGCCTGCAAACGCTGCTGTTTCTGGCGGCCTTTGTCTGGGCGCCCAAGCACGGGCTGCTGGCCGCGCGCCGTCGCGCCGCCGATACGCTGGGGGCTGCATGATGGATATGCTTCTGGCGCCGTTCCAGTTTCCCTTCATGCAGAACGCCTTTTGGGTGGCGGCGCTGCTGGCCCCGCCGACGGCAATCCTGTCGTGCTTTCTGGTGCTGCGCGGCTGGGCGCTGATGGGCGACGCGCTAAGCCACGCGACGCTGCCCGGTGTCGTGCTTGCCTATATCCTGAAAATGCCGCTGATCGTCGGCGCCTTCGCCGCCGCCATGGCTGGCGCGCTGGCCATCGGCTTTCTCAAGGAAAACAGCCGCGTCAAGCAGGACACGGTGATGGGCATCGTGTTTTCGGGCATGTTCGGGCTGGGCATGGTGCTTTACACCAAGATCGAGACCAACGTGCATCTGGATCATATCCTGTTCGGTAACATGCTGGGGGTTGGCCGGGCGGACCTGTTGACGGCGGGGCTGATCGGGGCGGGGGTGACCGGGGCGCTGCTGCTGCGCTGGCGCGACCTGCTGCTGCACGCCTTTGACCCAGGTCAGGCGCAGGCGATGGGCCTGCCGGTGCGGGCGCTGCATTACGGCCTGCTGGTGGCGCTGTCGCTGGCGATCGTCGCCACGCTCAAGGCGGTGGGGCTGATCCTGGCGATCGGGCTGTTGATCGCGCCGGGGGCCATCGCCTTTCTGCTGACGCGGCGCTTTCCCGCGATGATGGCGGTCGCGGTGGCGGTGACGCTGGCGGCGATGCTGGGCGGGGTCTGGCTGTCGTTCTGGATCGACAGCGCCCCGGCGCCGACCATCATCCTGCTGCTGACCGCGGGCTTCATCGCGGCCTTCCTGTGGCGACACCTGCGCGGCGCGCCCAGCACTGCGTGATCCTTGTTCCGGCTTGTCCGGTTGACGTTCTGCGCCAATCGGGCTTTCGCATGGGGATAAGTGCTAGGGATCGGACGGCGCCCGAACCTTTCGGGCGCGATGAGCGCGGCGTGACCTGACTGACCGTTCAGCCGTCCGTTCTGGCTGACCTATGCAAGGGCGGCGCGGTCGGACACGGTGACGATACCGATGCGGGTGGTGGCGCGTGGGTTCGCGGGCCTCCTCGGGGGCTTGGCGCCGGGCCTCGGTCAGCATTTTCACCGCCAGCCCGGCCAGAACCGCGGCCATCAGCCAGCGTTGCACCACGGCCCACAGCGGGCGGCGCGTCAGGAACAGCGCAACGCTGCCCGCCGCCATCGCAATCGCAGTGATCCCAAGGGCAGCGCAGAGCATGTAAAACACAAAGCCAAGCGCGACCCCACCCAGCGAGATCAGCCCGGCGCGCGGCCCCTGACAGATGGACCGCGACACCAGATAGATCATGTTGGGCCGGGGGTCAGCACCATGCCCAGCGAAATCGCGGCAAAAGCCGCAAGATCGCCCGGCGCGACCATCATTTCACCCGCGCATTCCGCGTGGCGATCAGCTTCAGCCGCAGCGCGTTCAGGCGGATGAAGCCCGCGGCGTCCTTCTGGTCATAGGCGCCTGCGTCATCCTCGAACGTCACATGCTTTTCGGAATACAGCGAGTGTTCCGACCAGCGGCCCACACAGGTCACGCTGCCTTTATACAGTTTCAGCCGCACCGTACCGGACACATGCTCTTGCGACTTGTCGATCAGCGCCTGCAACATCTCGCGCTCGGGGCTGAACCAGAAGCCGTTGTAGATCAGTTCCGCATAGCGCGGCATCAGGCTGTCCTTCAGGTGGCCTGACCCGGCGTCCAGCGTGATCTGTTCGATGCCGCGATGCGCCTCAAGCAGGATGGTGCCGCCGGGGGTTTCATAGATGCCGCGCGACTTCATCCCGACAAAGCGGTTTTCAACGAAATCCAGCCGGCCGATGCCATGCCGCCCGCCATATTCGTTCAATTGCGTCAGGATGGTGGCCGGCGACAGCGCCTGGCCATTGATCGCCACCGCGTCACCGCGTTCAAAGGTGATCTCGATGAACTCGGGCTGATCGGGCGCGTCCTCGGGGTTGACGGTGCGCTGATAGACGTAATCGGGCGCGGCCTCGGCGGGGTTTTCCAGCGCCTTGCCCTCGGAACTGGTGTGCAGAAGGTTCGCATCGACGCTGAACGGCGCCTCGCCGCGCTTGTCCTTGGCAATCGGGATCTGGTTCTGTTCGGCGAACTCGATCAGCTTGGTGCGCGAGGTCAGATCCCATTCCCGCCACGGCGCGATCACCCGGATATGCGGGTCCAGTGCATAGGCCGACAGCTCGAACCGCACCTGATCGTTGCCCTTGCCGGTCGCGCCATGGGCGACCGCATCGGCGCCATGTTCATGCGCCAGTTCCACCAGCCGCTTGGAAATCAGCGGGCGGGCGATCGAGGTGCCCAGCAGATACAGCCCCTCATAGACCGCATTGGCGCGGAACATCGGAAAGACGAAATCGCGGACGAATTCTTCGCGCACATCCTCGATATGGATGTTTTCCGGCTTGATGCCCAGCAGCTCGGCCTTCGCGCGGGCGGGTTCCAGTTCCTCGCCCTGGCCCAGGTCGGCGGTGAAGGTGATGACCTCGCATCCGTATTCGGTTTGCAGCCATTTCAGGATGATCGAGGTGTCCAGCCCCCCCGAATAGGCAAGAACGACTTTCTTGGGCTTGAACATGGCGCACCTCCGGCAATGATGGGGTTGGGATAAGGGTTTTTACCTGGGGCGACAAGGGGGGGGTGGTTGATGATTCTGGCTGTGTTTCGCGTGATGCTGCAGGATTTGCTGGAGCGATCCGCTGGCTTTGCTGCGGCTGGTGGCGGTGCCGGTGCTGATGTCGCTGGCCATCATGCTGGTTGTGTCCGGTGTGATTGGCTTCGCGCCGGAATGGGGGCGAGCCGTCGGGCTGATCGCCAGCGTGCTGAACATCATCGTGTGGGTCTGGGTCGGTGTGGGCTGGCACCGGCTGATGGCGTCGGGGGAACGGCCCCGATGGTTCGGCCCGCGCATCTGGCCGCGTGAAAGCCTGCCTATGTGATGTGGCTGGTGCTGCTTTTCATTGCGATGTTTCTGTTCGGTCTGCTGCTGCTAGCGCCACTGGCGCGACTGATTGCCGGGCTGAATATGCCCAGATACGGTTTCGCGGGCATCAACCTGCTGGCCAATCTAGGCGTCACCTATGTGATGGTTACCCTGATGACCGTGCTGCCGGCTGTCGCAACGGGCCGGCTGGACTGGGGGATCGGCAAATCATGGGCGGCAACGCGCGGGCACCGGCTGGCCCTGCTGGGGCTGGCGGTCCTTGCTGACGGTGGCCATCATGGCGGCGGACTGGCTGTCAGCGCAGGGCCTGCGCGCCTTGTTCGCGACGGGTGGGGCGCAATCGGTCGCCGTCATGGTGATGCTTGGCATGGTCAAAATGGTCGTCCAGGTGCTGTTCTGGCTGGCGGTGCTGACCTCGGTTTACAAGGTCATGATCCTGCCGCGGCAGCCCGAGGGCGCATAGCCCGTTCCGGCAAAGGTCGCTGTCACGCAAAATCAGCTTGAAGCCAGACCTGCCGCGCAGGCATAGCTGGGGCATGACCCAGCCCACGCCCTTTGTTCAGGCCGCCCGCGCCACCGCCGCCCGTCTGCGCGAACTGTTCCCGCCGACGCCCCTGCAGCGCAACGATCATCTGTCGGATCGCTATGGCGCCGACATCTGGCTGAAGCGCGAGGATCTGACACCGGTGCGCAGCTACAAGCTGCGTGGTGCCGTCACCGCGATGCGCCGGGTGCTGGATGCCGACCCCGCGCAGGGCACTTTTGTCTGCGCCAGTGCTGGCAACCACGCGCAGGGCGTGGCCTTTGCCTGTCGGCATTTCGGGGTCAAGGGCGTGATCTTCATGCCGGTGACGACGCCGCGCCAGAAGATCGACAAGACCCGCGCCTTTGGCGGCGATGACGTGACGATCCGCCTGACCGGCGATTATTTCGATCAGACCCTGGCCGCCGCGCAGGCCTGGTGCGCCGAGCAAGGCGCGCATTTTCTGGCGCCCTTTGACGATGCCGATGTGATCGAGGGTCAGGCCTCGGTCGCTGTCGAGATGCTGGATCAGATCGGGGCGGCGCCGGATCTGGTGATCCTGCCGGTCGGCGGGGGCGGCTTGTCCGCTGGTGTGACCCGCTATCTGCGCGACGCCGCGCCCGGTACCGCGTTGCGCTATGTCGAGCCGGCGGGCGGTGCCAGCCTGGCCGCCGCGCTGCGCGAGGGCGGCCCGGTGACGCTGAAAAGGATCAACAGCTTTGTCGATGGTGCCGCCGTCGCGCGGATCGGCGCGCTGCCCTTTGACGTGCTGTCGCACGTCGATCCTGCCGACGTGCTGGCCGCCCCCGAGGACCGGATCTGCATCACGATGCTGGACATGCTGAACGTCGAAGGCATCGTGCTGGAACCCGCCGGCGCGCTGTCGATCGACGTGCTGCGCGACCTGGCCGATCAGATCGCGGGCAAGACGGTGGTCTGCGTCACCTCGGGCGGCAATTTCGACTTTGAACGGCTGCCCGAGGTCAAGGAGCGTGCGCAGCGTTTCGCCGGGCTGAAGAAGTATTTCATCCTGCGCATGCCCCAGCGTCCCGGTGCGCTGCGCGAGTTTCTTCAGATGCTCGGCCCCGACGATGACATTGCCAGGTTTGAATATCTCAAGAAATCGGCGCGCAACTTTGGTTCGGTGCTGATCGGGATCGAGACCCTGGCACCCGACAATTTTTCCCACCTGACCGCGCAGCTTGATGACGCGGGCTTTGACTACCGCGACATCACCGAGGACGCCGCCCTGGCCGAGCTGCTGATCTAGGATCCGCAGGGCGTGGTTGCGGCCAAGCGCAATCGGCTGGCCGGTCGAGGCCGCCGCGGGAACGCTTGATCGACGGGTTCCGCCTAAGGCGCGGGCACCTCGTTTTGTCAGACTTCAGCTGTCCAGGCGCGGTCGGCTGGTGTCGTCAAGCCTCAGCCACCAAGGCACGGTCGCCCGGTTTCGCCAGACCTCAGCCGTCCACGCTCGGTCGCCTGGTGTCGCCAAGCCTCAGCCGTCCAGCCGTGGTCGACCGGTGTCTCCAAACCTCAGCCGTCCAGGCGCGATCGGCTGGTCTCACCAAGCCTCAGCCGTCCATGCTCGGTCCGCTGGTGTCCCCAAACATCAGCCGTCCAAGCGCGGGCGGCCGGTTGCCCCAGACTTCAGCAATCGAGGTGCGGTGGGCTTGGCTCGTCAACCCCTCAGCCACCGAGGCGCGGGCCGCCGCGTTCGGAAACCTCATCCGTCCAGGCGTGGTCGGCAGCGTTCGCCGCAGCTCAGCCTTGGGTCGCGCCAGGTGACCAGCCCCCAGCAAGATGCCCGTCGTCCAGCAGACCGACCAGAACCACCGTCACCCCGCTTTGGTGCGGGAGGTCGGGTCTCTGCATTGGCTGCCGCATTGGGCATGTTCCTCCGCACCGTGCGCACGTGGCTTTCGCGGTTCCGCGCGCGCGGGACCGTGACCCGGTGCGCCGGCTAGGCCGTGAACAGCTATTTCTGTGTCATGCCGTCATGCGACCAGACCCTTTCCTGCCAGGAACAGCGATTTCGACCGGCGATAGCACCGTTCCACCGCCGTCGCATCGCAGGTTTCCCCTGCCTGGGTGCGCAGTTCCTCATCGCTGCACAGCTGCGCCAGGTCCGAAAAACCCAGATTCGATGCGCAGCCCCTGATGAAGTGCAGGTCAGGTTCGGCCCGTCGACCGGGCAGGCCAAGGGTCAGCAGCACCCCTTCGACCTCATCCAGAAACAGGTCGATCACCTCTTTGAAACCCTGCGGACCGACCTCTTCCCGCAGTTCAGACACCTTGTTCCAATCGATCATGTTAAGCCCCGCAATCTTGCCAGCGAATCACAGGCTAACGGCTAGAAGTTTCCGGGTGGTTAACGACGAACCAGATTTTCGTTCACCCGATCTTAACCCGCCGCACGCTATGACCGGCGTATGAGTATGGCGATGCCCACCCCTCCGATTCGGCCACAGCCGTCCGCCCCCGCAGATGCCAGGGGTCGATTGGTCATGGTCGTCGATGACAGCCGGATGCAGCGCCACATCCTGACGTTGCAACTGGAACAGGCCGGCTATCGCGTTATCCCCGCGGCCTCGGGGGCCGAAGCCCTGTCCATATGCGCACAAACCATGCCGGATATCATCCTGTCCGACTGGATGATGCCCGGCATGACCGGCGTCGAATTGTGCCATTCCTTCCGACAGTTGCCCCGTGATCGCCACGGTTACTTCATCCTGCTGACATCGCTGACCGACAAGCGCGATGCTGCATTCGGTCTGGAAAGCGGCGCCGATGATTATCTGTCAAAGCCCGTGTCTGGCGAGGAACTGTTGGCGCGACTGCGCGCGGGCGAAAGGTTGATATCGGTCGAAGAGCGGTTGCAGGAGCGCAACCGCGCCCTGGACCGCGCATTGACCGACCTGCGCGCCGCACATGAGGCAATCGAGCGCGATCTGATCGAGGCGCGGCGCCTGCAGCAGGGGCTGGTCCGTGACCGGTTCAGGCATTTTGGCGGCATGGACGTGTCCCTGTTGCTGCGCCCGGCGGGCCATGTCGGCGGTGATCTGGTCGGCGCATTTCGGATCAACGCGCGCCGTTTCGGAGTCTATGGGATCGACGTCTCCGGCCATGGCGTCACAGCGGCGCTGATGACGGCGCGGATTGCCGGCTATCTTTCGGGCAATTCCCCCGATCAGAACGTTGCGCTGATGCCCGGACCACAGGGCGGCCACCTGGCCCGCAGTCCCGCCGATCTTGCCGCGCATTTGAATGATCTGATCATCGAAGAGGTTGAGACAGACTGCTATTTCACGCTGGTCTATGCCGACATCGACATGACGACGGGCCAGGGTCGTCTGGTGCAGGCCGGACATCCCTATCCGGCATTGCAAAGGGCTGACGGCACGGTCGAGTTCATCGGCACGGGCGGCCTCCCGATCGGGCTGTTCGCCGGGTCACGCTATGAAGAAGTCACGTTCCGGCTGCGGCCCGGAGACAGGCTGTTCATCGGCTCGGATGGTATCACCGAAGCGACCGACGGCTTGGGCAGAATGCTGGGCGATCAGGGGCTAAGCGCGATCTTGCAGACCAATGCCCGGCTGCATGGCGCGGCTTTGCTGGAATCCCTCACATGGTCGGTGGCGGGCTATGGTGGAGGCGGCTGGAGCGATGACATCTCGGCGGTCTGTGTCGAGTTTCAGCGGGGCCGCGGCTCAGCCAAAGGGGGCGGGGGCGATGTGATATCCAAGCGATGAAACTGCGACCCGAACAACGTGTGAGTCGTCGCTGTCGATATCATCATCGGCGGGCACGACATCCTGACTGGCGTATCGGTGGTTCGCTGTAAGCGGCGCGCCGTTGCGCGGCGGCACGCTGGTGCCGAGCGTGTCGGCGCAAATGTTTATGTCAGCCAGTTGCGTCGGTGCGCCAAGGCCAGCATGGCGCGATCACCGGGGTTTGCCAGGGCCTCAAGCGCGTGTTGCGGCGACATCCAGGCGGTAGTGTGGCCAGGCTCGGTCGGTGGACCAAGGCGCAGCGTCGGGCGCGCCAGATAGACGCGACACAGCTTTTCGGCGAAAATCTGATACTCCGGCATATAGACGAACCGGCGAAAGGAACCGATCAGCCGCGGGGGCGCGACGTGAAAACCGGTCTCTTCCCGAACCTCACGGTGAAGGGCGGCGACGGGGCTTTCTCCCGGATCGAGGCCACCACCGGGCAGCTGCCATTCCGGGGTAGGACCATCCTGGTGCGTCAGAAGAATCCGACCGTTGCGGCACAACACGGCATAGGCGCCTTGGCGCAGACGATAGCGCTGATAGGGAAGGGGAGGCGTGTCGAAGCGGCGGATCATCGGGGCCTGGGGTTTGGTGTCACCAGAATCATAGGGTTCGCGCACGGTGGGTGAAAGCCGCAAATCGCGCCACCCTCCCATCATGGCACGCTTGGTGGACCTGGGCTATGCCACCGTCGGCAGCACGATGGCGTCGCAAACGCGCATACTTTATTGGGCGCAGGGCGGCGTGGCTTTGGCTCCGGTGATGAGGGGGTTCATTCTGCGTACCTGCGCGATGTGATGGCGCATGCGGTGCATCTTGATCTGCGGGGGCCGTCGTCGCGACAGCCGCGGACCTCACTGGCACGGAAGCAGACAGGGGTGGGGTGCATAGGGCCCTGCCGGGGTCACACACACGAGGCAGGACGCGGGTCGTCGAAGGGCTTGGGCCCGCGCCACTTCCGGTTGCGCGCTGGCGCCGACGCGGCGCAGGTGGAGGGTCGTCAAGGTTGCCGGGCAGCCGCGTTCGCCTTCGTCCATGTGCAGGACATCGGAGCGAGGCTATGATCGACCTCTCGCGAGGGCATTATGGCGGCCTTGTCGGGCTGCCCGGGCCGACCAGAGATCATGGCATGTGGCTGCTTGATTGGTCTGGCGCATCGCTCCGCGACAGCGATGGTCGATGCCGGATGCGTGGCCGCTGGAACGGTTCTGCGCGAGGCATCGGTGCGAGGCTATGATCGACCGCTCGCGCGGGTAACATGGCGGCCTTGTTGGGCTGCCCGGGCCGACCAGAGATCATGGCATGGGTCTGATTGATTGGCCTGGCGCATCGCACCGCGACAGCGATGGTCGATGCCGGATGCGTGGCCGCTGGAACGGTTCTGCGCGAGGTATCGGTGCAAGTCTATCATGGGCCGCTCTGAGGGCATCACGCCGCATTTGTCGCTACGCCTCGGCCCACCAGCGATCATGGTATCTGTCTGCTCGCTCGGTCCGGCGCATCGAACCGCAACCGCACTGACCGCTTCAGGATGCCTCCCGCTGGAACGGCCCGGCGGCGGGTTCGGGATGCGTTCAGAGACGCCCTGGCGGCCCTCGCCGGGCCTACCGATAGACCTCCCGCGCAACCCGCAGCGCCTTCATCTCGACAGTCGCGCGCCGGGTTGGACATCTGGCGACCGGATGCGACCTGCGACCCGCGTCCGACGCGCTGCCATCGACAAAGCCCTTGGCGCGGCGATTGTCGTGCCTACATGATAGCGGTAATCCTGCGCGGTGACGGGCCAGCCCGCGTGCCGCGCCTTTGCCGCCCCTGCGGCCTGCCTTTGGAAAGATCGATGACCGACACCACCCTGACCTGGGACGATACCGTCCTGCCGTTTCAACTGGATCGCAGCGACATCCGCGGCCGCGTCGCGCGGCTGGATGGGGTGCTGGGGCGCATCCTGACGCAACACAGCTATCCCCCCGCCGTCGAGGCACTGGTGGCCGAGGTTGCCCTGCTGACCGCGCTGATCGGCCAGACCGTCAAACTGCGATGGAAGCTGTCGATCCAGGTGCAGGGCAACGGCGCGGTGCGCACCATCGCCACCGACTACTTCGCCCCGGCCGAGGAAGGCGCCCCCGCCCGCATCCGCGGCTGGGCCAATTTCGATGCCGACCGGCTGGACCCCACCCGCAGCGCCTTTGACCAGATCGGCCAGGGCTATCTGGCGATCCTGATCGACCAGGGGCCGGGCAGCGTTCCCTATCAGGGCATCGTCCCGCTGGAGGGCGCGAGCCTTGCCGCCTGCGCCGAAAACTACTTCGCGCAATCCGAACAGCTCCCGACGCGCTTCAGCCTGGCCTTTGGGCGGTCGCGGCTGCCGGGGGCGGACGAACGCTGGCGGGCCGGCGGGATCATGATCCAGCATATGCCCAAGGCCTCGCCTCTGGCCGCCACCGCGCCCGTGGCGCAGGCCGAGGATGCGCCGGGCGAAAACTGGGCGCGCGCCCAGATCTTGCTGGATACGGTCGAGGAAATCGAGCTGATCGGCCCGCAGGTGACGCCGCAGACCCTGCTTTTGCGCCTGTTCCATGAGGAGGCGCCGCGCGTCTTTCCGGCGCAGGCGGTGACCTTTGGCTGCACCTGCTCGCCTGCCAAGGTGCGCCAGTCGCTGTCGATCTATTCGGCCAAGGACATCGCCACGATGACCACGGCCGAGGGCACGGTGACCGCCGATTGCCAGTTCTGCGGCGCGCATTACGTCTTTGACCCGGCGACGCTGGGCATGGACGCCGCTCTGCCCGAGGATGCCGATGGCTGATGGTGCGGCGCCCGATGCGTTGACGCGGCTCATCGCCGCGCTGGACCGGCCGGGCGCCGCAACCTCGGATTTCGACCGCAATCCGGCGGCGGTTCTGGCCGCCGATCGGGTGCTGCGTCCGGCTGGCGTGCTGGTGCTGGTCGATCCCGACCCGGCGGGTGCGCGGCTGTGGCTGACCAAGCGCGCCTCGGGCCTGCGCCACCATCCGGGCCAAATCGCCTTGCCGGGGGGCAAGGTGGATCCGGGCGATGACGGCCCGGTCGGGGCTGCCCTGCGTGAGGCGCATGAGGAGATCGGCCTGCCTATCGGCGCCGCGCGGGTGCTGGGCTGCCTTGCCCCGCATGAGACGGTGACAGGTTTTCAGGTCACCCCGGTGCTGGCCCTGCAACGCATCCCCTTTGCCGCGATCCCCGAGGCGGGCGAGGTCGATGAGGTGTTCTCGGTGCCGCTGGCGCATGTGCTGAACCCCGCGCGGTTCCATGTCGAACGCCGCCGCTGGCGTGGGGAATGGCGACATTATGATGTCGTGCCCTGGGGGCCATACTACATCTGGGGCGCGACAGCGCGGATCTTGCGGGCTTTGTCAGACCGGGTGGCGGTATGATGGTGCGCGGCGATTGGCTTTCTGCACCCGCGCTGCGCCGCGTTCTGGCGGTGCTGACCGATGCCGGTCATCGCGCGCTGATCGTTGGTGGCGCGGTGCGCAACGATCTGCTGGGCGCGCCGATCAGCGACATCGACCTGGCGACCGATGCGCGCCCCGATCGGGTGGCCGCGCTGATGAAGGCCGCCGGTCTGCGCGTCATTCCCACCGGCATCGACCATGGCACGCTGACCGTGATCGCCGCGGGCCAGCCGTTCGAAATCACCACTTTTCGCCGCGATGTGGCCACCGATGGCCGCCGTGCGACGGTCGCCTTTGCCGATGATCCGGCCGAGGATGCGCAGCGCCGCGATTTCACCATGAACGCGCTTTACGCGACGCCCGACGGGCGCGTGATCGACCCGACCGGCGGGCTGGCCGATCTGGCGGCGCGGCGGCTGCGCTTTGTCGGCGATGCCGCGACCCGGATCGCCGAGGATTACCTGCGCATCCTGCGGCTTTACCGGTTCTGGGCGCAATATGGCGACCCCGACCCCGCGACCCATGCGACCGCCCTTGCAGCGGTTCGCGCGCAGGCCGAGGGGCTGGCCCGCATCTCGCGCGAGCGGATCGGGGCAGAGATGCGCAAGCTGCTGGCCGCGCCCGATCCGCTGCCGATGCTGGAGGATATGGCGGCAGCCGGGGTGCTGGCGATTGCGCTGCCCGGCGCGCAGATCACCGATCTGGCGGCGCTGATCGCGCAGGAGCGCGCGACGAATACCCCGCCCACGGCGCTGCGCCGCCTGGCCGCCCTGGGCGGCGATGATCCCACAGCCGCGCTGCGCCTGTCGCGGGCCGAGGGCGCGCATCTGTCGGCCCTGGCCGCGCCGCTGGACCTGCCCGGCCCGCAGGGGATCGGCGCCTTGGCCTATCGGCACGGCGCCGCCACCGCCACCGATGCGGTGCTGATCGCCGCTGCCCGTGCGGGCGCGCCGCCGCCACCGGACTGGCGCGACCGCATCGCCATCGGCACGGCGGCGGTGTTCCCGCTGCGCGCCGCCGATCTGCCGCATCTGTCCGGCCCCGCGCTTGGAGCGCGGCTGAAACAGGCCGAAGCGCGCTGGATCGCCTCGGGCTTTGCCGCCAGCCGCGATGATCTGCGCGACGGCTGACATTACCGCGCGACGCGCCTATATCGGGTGCATGTTCAACCGATTGATCGACGCCTTTCGCCCCGCCGAAGGCCCGCCCCCGCAGCGCCTTGGCGCGTTTTTCCTGTGGTGCCTGTCGGGCGCCTGGCCCGCGCTGATCCTGGCCGGGCTGCTGTCGGCGGCGGCCGGCACGATGGAGGTCGTCTCGGCCCTGATGCTGGGTTGGGTGATCGACGCGGCACTGGCGGGCGAGCCGTCCCGCGTGTTCGCCGACAACTGGCCGCTGCTGGCCGCCTTTGCGGGGTTCTACCTGCTGGCGCGGCCCCTGGTCTTTGGCCTGTCCTCGGCCAGTTCCAACATGCTGATCGCGCCCAATGTGCTGCCGCTGGTGTTGTCGCGGCTGCACCGCTGGACGATGGGTCAGGCGGTGACGTTTTTCGACAACGATTTCGCGGGGCGGATTGCGCAGAAGCAGATGCAGACTGCGCGGGCCGTCACCGATACCGCATCCGAGGTGATCAACACCGTGGCCTTTGCCTTGGCCTCGATCATCGGCTCGGCGATCTTTCTGCTGGCGATCGATACCTGGGCGGCGGTGGCGCTGCTGATCTGGCTGATCGCCTATCTGGGGCTGGTGCGGTTCTTCCTGCCGCAGGTCCGCAGCCGGTCGGCGGCGCGGGCCGGGGCGCGGGCAATGATCACCGGGCAGGTCGTCGACACGATCACCAACATCAAGACCGTCAAGCTGTTCGCCCATGCCGAACATGAGGACCGGTCGGCCTTGGGCGCGATGTCGATCTTTCGCGACCGGGCGATGGATTTCGGCAGCGTCTCGACCCGGTTTCGCAGCACGCTGATGGTGCTGGCGGGGGCGCTTCCGGTGATCCTGATCGGCGGCACGCTGCTGATGTGGCAGGCGGGCGCGGCCAGTGCCGGGCAGATCGCGGCCGCCGGGGCGATCTCGATGCGGATCGCGCAGATGACGGGCTGGGTCAGCATGTCGCTGATGGGCCTGTGGGGCAATATCGGTGAGGTCGAGGACGGGATGGAAACCCTGTCGCCGCCGCACGCGCTGACCGACCGCCCCGGCGCCGTGGACCTGCCGCGCGCCCAGGGCGGCATCACCTTTCAGGATGTCAGCTTTGCCTATGGCCGGGATGAGGGCGGGATCGCGGGCATCGATCTGACCATCGCGCCGGGTGAACGCATCGGCATCGTCGGCGCCTCGGGGGCGGGGAAATCGACGCTGGTGGCGCTGCTGTTGCGGCTTTACGACACCGAATCCGGGCGCATCCTGATCGACGGCACCGACATCCGTGACGTCACCCAGCAAAGCCTGCGCCGCCAGATCGCGGTGGTGACGCAGGAAACCGCGATGTTCAACCGGTCCGCCCGCGACAACATTGCCTATGGTCGCCCCGGTGCCAGCCAGCCCCAGATCGAGGCTGCGGCCCAGGCCGCCGAGGCGCATGATTTCATCCTGGCGCTTCAGGATTTCGCCGGGCGGCGCGGTTATGACGCGCATCTGGGCGAACGCGGGGTCAAGCTGTCGGGCGGTCAGCGGCAGCGCATCGCGCTTGCCCGCGCCTTTCTGAAGGACGCCCCGATCCTGGTGCTGGATGAGGCGACAAGCGCCCTGGACAGCGAGGTCGAGGCCGCGATCCAGCAGGGCCTGCTGCGGGTGATGGCGGGCAAGACCGTGCTGGCCATCGCGCACCGGCTGTCCACCATCGCCGAGATGGACCGCATCGTGGTGCTGGATCAGGGCCGGATCGCCGAGCAGGGCAGCCATGCCGACCTGCTGGCGCAGGGCGGGCTTTACGCGCGTTACTGGAACCGGCAATCGGGCGGCTTCATCGGCACCGATGATGAATCGGATCAGGCAGGGGACAGCGTGGGATGACGGTGGTGATCGAACGGCTTGGCCATCACGGCGATGGTATCGGCGCCGGGCCGGATGGCCCGGTGTTCGCGCCGATGACCCTGCCGGGTGAGGTGGTAACGGGCACCATCACGGGTGAGCGGATGGCTGATCCGCGGGTGCTGACGGCCAGCCCCGATCGCGTCGCCCCGCCCTGTCCGCATTATCGTGCTTGCGGGGCCTGCGTGCTGCAACATGCCGCCGATGGATTTGTCGCCCGCTGGAAGGCCGGGGTGGTGGAACAGGCCCTGGCTGCCCATGACATTGCCGCGCGGGTCGAGGGGGTGGCGACCTCGCCCCCGGCCTCGCGCAGGCGGGCGGTGCTGGCGGGGCGGCGCACGCGGTCTGGGGTGCTGGTCGGGTTTCACGCGCGGGCCTCGGATCAGATCGTGGCGGTGCCGGGCTGCACCGTACTGGACCCCGGCCTGGTCGCGCTGATCCCGGCGCTGGAGCGGCTGGTGGCGCAGACGGGCAGCCGCAAGGGGGCGATGGATCTGGCCGTTACCCTGTCCGAAGGCGGGGCCGATCTGGCCGTCACCGGCGGCAAGCCGATGGATGCGGGCCTGTTCGCAGAGCTGTCGGCCCTTGCCGATGCCGAGGATCTGGCGCGCCTGACCTGGGATGGGCAGGTCGTCGCGACCCGCCGCCCGCCGCAGCAGCGGCTTGGCCCGGCGCGTGTCGCCCCGCCGCCGGGCGCCTTTCTTCAGGCCACGCCGCAGGGCCAGGCCGCGCTTGTCGCCAGCGTGCTGCAAACCGTGGATCAGGCCGCCCGCGTCGCTGATCTGTTCGCCGGTTGCGGCACCTTTGCCCTGCCGATCGCGCGCAAGGCCAGCGTTCACGCGGTCGAGGGTGACGCCGCGATGCTGGCGGCGCTGGATCGCGGCTGGCGCGATTCGCCCGGCCTGCACGCGCTGACGCATGAGGCGCGCGATCTGTTCCGCCGCCCGCTTCTGCCCGACGAACTGGCGCGCTTTGACGCAATCGTGATCGACCCGCCGCGCGCCGGTGCATCCGCCCAGATCGCCCAGATCGCGGCGGCGCGCGTGCCGGTGCTGGCCTATGTGTCGTGCAACCCGGTCACATTCGCCCGCGACGCCGCGACTTTGGCCGAAGCGGGTTATCAGATGGACCGGCTGCGGGTCGTCGATCAGTTCCGCTGGTCGTCGCATGTGGAACTTGTCGCGCGCTTTCGGGCCGCGTAAGGGGCGGCCAAACTGACCCCGACGGACCCATGCTGCGCGACCGCCTGAACCGCCTGATCGACCATCCGCTGACCGGCCAGATCATTCTGGGCGTCATCCTGTTCAACGCCGTGATCCTGGGGCTGGAAACCTCGGGTCGGCTGATGGCGCGGCATGGCGATATCATTCAGACGCTGGATCGGCTGTGCCTGGCGATCTTTGTCGTGGAAATCGCCGCCAAGCTGATCGGGCGCGGACCGGCCTTCTTTCGGTCCGGCTGGAACATCTTCGATGCGGTGATCGTGGGCGTTGCGCTTGTTCCGGCGGGGCAGGGGCTGGCGGTGCTGCGGGCGCTTCGCATCCTGCGGGTGCTGCGCGTCATCTCGGTCGCGCCGCGCCTGCGCCGGGTGGTCGAGGGCTTTCTGGCCGCCGTCCCCGGCATGGCCAGCGTGTTCCTGCTGATGGGGATGATCTTCTATATCGGCGCGGTGATGGCGACCAAGCTGTTCGCCGCCGCCTTTCCCGAATGGTTCGGCACGCTGGGCCGGTCGGCCTATACGTTGTTCCAGATCATGACGCTGGAAAGCTGGTCGATGGGCATCGTCCGCCCGGTGATGGAGGTCTTCCCCCAAGCCTGGTTGTTCTTCGTGCCCTTTATCCTGATCACCACCTTTGCGGTAGTGAACCTGGTGGTGGGCCTGATCGTGAACTCGATGCAGGATGCCCACCAGGCCGAGGAACATGCGGCGACCGAGGCCTATCGTGACGAGGTGCTGACCCGCCTGCGCGCGATCGAGGCGCGGCTGGATGGCGAAAACGGCCCCGATGGCGGAGAAAACCATTAGGCAAGCGAGGCTGTTTGCGCTAATCGACAAAAAAACAAGATCAATCGGGCAAACCAAAGGCAGGCGTTCTGATGCGGTTCATTTTGCGGCTCGCCGCCCTTTTCGGGCTGGCATTTCTGGTGGCATCCTGTGGTGGCGACAGCCTGTCATCGAACAAGTTCAAACGCTATGACGGCCCGCCCGTCACCCAGGTCCAGGTGCATAAGGGCAAGCGGCAGTTGATGCTGTTCTCGGGCCAGACGCTGCTGAAAACCTACAAGGTCGGGCTGGGCTATGCACCCGAGGGCCACAAGCAGTTCGAGGGCGACGGCAAGACCCCCGAGGGCGTCTATTACATCGACCGCCAGAACCCCAACAGCGCCTATCACCTGTCGCTGGGCATCAGCTATCCCAACATCAACGACACCGCCCGCGCCGCCGTTCAGGGCCGCTCGGCCGGGGGCGACATCATGATCCACGGCCAGGCCGGCAAGAATCGCGGCCGCGGCAAGGATTGGACGGCGGGCTGCATCGCCGTCACCGATGCCGAGATCGAAGACATTTACGCCATGGTCCGCCCCGGCACGCCGATCATCATCTTCCCCTGATCGGATGCGCCATGCGCCATGAAAAACGGCGGCCCACCGGGCCGCCGTTTGCCTGTCGTCAGGGTGGGGCGATCAGCCGCCGACCACCAGCGTCCACCACAGCTTGCCGTTCTGTTCCTGATGCCAGGCAAAGCCCATTTCGCGGGCAGCCGGCGACATGATCACGTCGCGGGTGTCGCGCAGGTTCATCCAGGCTTGCAGGGTCTGGACCTCGGTCTCATAGGTCTCGGAAATGTTCTGCCCGATCAGCGGCCCGGCGTAACCGGCGCGGCGCACGCGATCCAGCGGGCTGGAGCCGTCCGACCCGAAATGCCAGGCGCGGTTCTGGCGCGACATGTCGGCGGCATGGCCCTGGGCGGCCGTGGTCAGCAGCGGGCTGATGGCGATCGGGCCAAGCCCCTGACCGGCGCGCAGCGTGTTGATCTGGCCCTGCACGCGCACCGGAATCTCCTGCGCGTCGCGGGCGCTGATCGTATAGGCGACCGGCAGCGGCTGCCCATCGGGGCCAAGCTGCGGGGTGGTAGCGCGGGGCGCGCAGGCCGTCAGCGCCAGCGTCGCCGCCACCAGAATGGCAGAGGTGCGAATCATGGTCGTTCCTTTTTGCATCGCAGCCATGCGGCCACGTTGGGATATGCGGATTGGCGCGTCTTTACCCTGTTGCATCCTGATCGCAAAGACCCGCGCACGCAGATTTGCCCGATGACAGCAGTTTGATTTGCGACTATGGCAACGGCGCAATAACCCTTGCCTATGCTGGCCCGCCGCACTGCGCGCGGGTCCGGACGGCATGACGATGGCCAGACCGAAGGACAACACAGAATGAGCGATCCACGTTCCAGCCTGAACCGCCGCGCCTTCCTGGGCACGGCGACCGCGCTTGGTGCCTTGGCGGCCCTGCCCGCCCGCGCGCAAGAAGCCGTCGGCACCCCCGATGCCGGTCAGGTTCAGTATGACCCGGAAACCAACCCGCGCCACAACATTTCCAGCTTTACCATGCAGGATTGGCGCCCGTATTTCACCACGCTGACCAATGGCGCGATTCTGGTCGATATCACCTCGCGCGCGCTGCATTACTGGTCCGAGGATGAATCGGTCTACAAGCTGTTCCCGACCTCGGTTCCGGTCAGCCCCGACCTGACCCGCCGTGGCCGCACCGAGATCATCAAGAAGGTCGAAGGCCCGACCTGGGCGCCGACCCCGGCGATGAAACAGCGCAACCCGGAATGGCCCGATTTCGTGCCCGCCGGTCCCGACAACCCGCTGGGCACCCATGCCTTGTGGCTGAGCTGGCAGTATTACCGCATCCACGGCACCCACGACACGCGCAAGATCGGCCGCCGGTCGTCCAACGGCTGCATCGGGCTTTACAACGAACATATCGCCCAGATGTATCAGCTGACCAAGATCGGCACCCAGGTTCTGATCGTCTAGATCCACGATCACCGCGACAGCAAAGGGCGACCCCGCGGGGCCGCCCTTTTTTCTTGGCCGAAGTATCCTGGGGGTTAAGGCGCTTGCGCCGAGCGGCAAAGCACCCTGCCTTAGCGCAGCCAGCCCGCCAGATTTTCCTGCACCACATCCATCAGTGCCGCGATATGCGCATCGTCATCGTTCAGGCAGGGCACATAGGTGAACGCCTGACCGCCCGCATGTTCATAGCTTTCGCGGATCTCGCCGTTGATTTCCTCAAGCGTTTCAATGCAATCGGCGGCAAAGGCGGGCGAGATGACGGCGATGTGCTTGCGACCCTGCCTGGCCAGTTCTGCCACATGCTCGACCGTATAGGGCCGCAGCCATTCCTCGCGCCCGAAGACCGACTGGAAGGTCGTGTGGATCGACCCTTCCGGCCAGCCCAGCCGTTCGCGCAACAGCCGCGTCGTCTTCTGGCACTGGCAGTGATAGGGGTCGCCCTCCATCAGATAGCGTTCGGGCATCCCGTGATAGCTGGCCACCAGCACCTCGGGGCGGCTGTCCAGCGTCGCATAGACCCGCTCGACCGACTGCGCCAGGGCGTCGATATAGCTGGGCCGGTCGAAATATTCCGGCGCGATCCGCACCGCGGGCTGGCGCTTTTCGGCCATCAGCGCGCGGAACAACTGGTCATTGGCCGTGGCCGAGGTCGCCCCGGCATATTGCGGATAAAGCGGCAGGAACAGCAGGCGTTCCACCCCCTGATCCACCATCTTGCGCACCACCGATTGCGTCGAGGGGTTGCCATAGCGCATGCAGAAATCCACCACGACATCCGCGCCATAGCGCGCCGCCACCGCATCGGCCAGCTTGGCGACCTGCTGCTTGGTGATCGTCATCAGCGGGCTTTCGTCGGCCTCGTTGTTCCAGATCAGCTTGTAGTTCGTGCCCGAGGTGAACGGCCGCTTGGTCAGGATGATGCCCTGCAACAACGGCTGCCATTTCCACGCGGGATAGTCGATGACGCGCTTGTCCGACAGGAACTCGTTCAGATAGCGGCGCATCGACCAGTAGTCATAGCCGTCCGGCGTGCCCAGATTGGCGATCAGCAACCCGACGCGGGCGCGCTTGACGGGCGGGTGGTCGGCGGGGGCGTGGCTCAGGCGGCCCTCGCCGGGGCGGACGGTCTGGCTCATGTGCTGGTCCTTCTGGCTGTCTGTCGGGTCAGGGACACGCGGGCGGATCGCCGCCATCGCGGTCGCGGGCAAGGTCGTCAAGGATCGCGGCAAGCGAATGGCTGGCGCTGCCGGGGCGCATCGGCTGCTGCTGGCTGGGATCGGGCGCCCAGCCGGTCAGGAACACCAGATCGAAGGTGGCGGCAATGCGGCCATCGGCCTCGGGGAAGTTCGCGGCATAGATCGCGGCGGCCTGGGCGAACAGCGCCCGGCGCGTGGCGTGGCGGGGGCGGGCGGACAGGGCGTTCGTCTCGCCCATGGCGCGCAGGTCGCGCGCCAGGTGGAACAGGTCACGATAGCTGACGCGCAGCGGCACGGAATCGGCGACCGGCAGCGCCAGCCCGGCGCGCTGCAGCAGGCCGCCCAGATCGCGGATCTCGCCCATTGGCAGCACGCGCGGCGACAGCCCGCCACGGGTGCCGACCTCGGCCTCGGCCAGGCTGGCGCGCAATTCATGCAGGCTGCGGCCGGCCGGGAACACGGCGATCAGCAGGCCATCGGGGCGCAGCGCCTGGCGGCATTGCACCAACTGCCCCACCGGATCATCGGCCCAGTGCAGCGACATGGCATGAATGACCAGATCCTGCGCGCCGGGTTCCAGATCCAGAACCTGCGTGTCGGCCACGATGCGCGCCCCGGGAAAGGCTGCCTGCCAGGGTTCGGGGAAGGCGGAGACAATCGCGATCCGTGTAAAGGTTCTGTTAACCTCTGTCAGTCTTAATGCGATCTCATCGGCGGCGGCGTCATGCAGGAACAGCGCCGGGCCGATGCGGCGGGCGCGGGCACGGGCGCGGTCCAGTGCGGCGCGGTCGGTCAGCGCGGGCGCCACGGGGCGCGGGGAAGGGGGCGGGCAGGTGTCCATCGGCGGCGAACTTACGGCCAACCGGGCCGGGATGAAAGCACCCATTCGGCGGCTGCTGACAGCGGGTCTGCGGGTCATATTCCCGCCGCAATGCCTGGGCTGCGACACCGTTGTTCAGGATGACGGCGCGCTGTGCCCAACCTGCTGGCCGGACACGCCCTTCATCACCGGCATGGTCTGCGATGCCTGTGGCGTGGCGCTGCCCGGCGGCGGTGCGGATGCGGCGATTTGCGACGACTGCCAACTGACGCCGCGCCCCTGGCTGCGCGGTCGCGCGGCGCTGGATTATGGCGGCAAGGCGCGCGGGCTGGTGCTGGCGCTGAAACACGCCGATCGGCTGGATCTGGCGGGGCCGCTGGCCGGTTGGATGGCGCGGGCGGGCGCGCCGATCCTGATGCCGGGCATGATCGCCGTGCCGGTGCCGCTGTCGGCGCGGCGGATGCTGGCGCGGCGCGCCAATCAGGCGGCAGTGCTGGCGCTTGCCTTGGCGCGGCAGCCGGAGGCGCAGGCGGTCGGGCTGCGGGTGATCCCCGACGCGCTGCTGCGCACCCGCCACACCGGCAGTCAGGACGGGCTGACCCGCGATCAGCGCCTGCTGAACCTGCGGGGGGCCTTTGCGGTTCGACCCGCGCGACGGGCGGCGCTGTCGGGCCAGCCGGTGCTGCTGATCGATGACGTCATGACCTCGGGCGCGACGCTGGCGGGCTGCGCGCAGGCCTGCCTTGAAGCAGGCTCCGGGCCGGTCTCGGTTCTGGTGCTGGCGCGCGTTGCGAAGGGCGGCTGATCGGCTATAGTCGGGTCCAACCCAAGGACCGGAACACCATGACCGCCAAAGTCGAGATATACACCACCCGCACCTGCCCGTTTTGCCTCGCCGCCAAGGCGCTGCTGGATCGCAAGGGCGTGACCTATCACGAAACCGATGTCGGTGCCGACCCGTCGCAGCGCGCCGCGATGATGCAGCGCGCCGATGGCCGGCGCACCGTGCCGCAGATCTTCATCGACGGCAAAGGCATCGGCGGCAGCGATGATCTGCACGCCCTGGACCGCGCCGGCAAGCTGGATGCGATGCTGGGCCTGTGACCGTGCTGACCGCCGCTTTGGTGCAGCTTTCGGTGGGCGATGACCCGGCCGCGAACCTGCCTGTCACCCGCGATCTGATCCGTCAGGCGGCAGCGCAGGGCGCGGGCTTCGTGCTGACCCCGGAATGCACCAACCTGATCTCATCCGACCGTGCCCATCAGGCCGCCGTCCTGCGCCCCGAGGGGGAGGACGCCACCCTGGCCGCTCTGCGGGACGAGGCGCGGGCGGCGGGTATCTGGCTGCTGATCGGATCGCTGGCGCTGAAGGCCGAGGATGGCGACGGCCGTTTCGCCAATCGCAGCCTGCTGATCGCGCCCGATGGCTCGGTCGCGGCGCGCTATGACAAGATCCACATGTTCGACGTCGATGTCTCGGAAACCGAGCGTTACCGCGAATCGGCGGCCTATCGCCCCGGCGACCGCGCGGTGCTGGCGCCGCAGCTGCTGGGCGGGCTGGGCATGACGATCTGTTACGACCTGCGCTTTCCGCATCTGTTCCGGGCTTTGGCGCAGGCCGGGGCGCAGGCGATCGCGGTGCCGGCGGCCTTCAACGACACCACCGGGGCGGCGCATTGGGAACCGCTGCTGCGCGCCCGTGCGATTGAAACCACCTGCTATGTGCTGGCCCCCGCGCAATGCGGCAGCCATGGCGATCACGACGGTCGCACCCGGCGCACGCATGGTCATTCGCTGGCGGTCAGCCCCTGGGGTGAGGTGCTGGCCGATGGCGGCAGCGAACCCGGCGTCACCCTGGTCACGCTGGACCCGGCCGAGGTGGCGCGGGCGCGCGGGCGGGTGCCCTCACTGACGCATGACCGACCCTTTCAGGCCCCCCGATGAACGATCCGAAGGACGCTCTTGCCGCGGCGCTGTTCGCGGAAATCCTGACCGCCGAGCAGCTTGCGCGCCACCGCATTGGCCGGGTGCTGCCCAAGGGGATGGAGCTGTCGCATTTCTCGGTCCTGAACCACCTGGCCCATGTGAATGAGGAGCGCACCCCCGCCCAACTGGCCGCCGCCTTTCACGTCACGCGCGGGGCGATGACCAACACGATTTCCAAGCTGGTCTGGGCCGGGCATGTGCATATCCGCCCCGACTGGGACGATGCGCGGCGCAAGTTCGTGGCGATCAGTCCGGCGGGGCGGGCGGCGCGGGATGCGGCACTGGCGGCCTTCATGCCGATCATCGCCGATGTCGTGCGCGCCATCGGCGCCGACAAGGTGCGCGCCGCGCTGCCGGTGCTGCGCGAATTGCGCGCCCGGCTTGAGGCCGACTAGTCCCCCTGAATCAGATAGCCCGCGCCGCGCACCGTTTGCAGAAAGCGGGGGTCGCGCGGGTCGGGTTCGATCTTGCGCCTTAGCCGCGTGACCTGCACGTCAATGGCGCGGTCGGCGGTGCCATCGGCATCGGGCCGGTCGCGGCCCAGTTCTGCGATCAGCTCGGCCCGGCTGACGACTTCGCCCAGGCGGGCGACGAGGATGCGCATGATCTGCGCCTCGGTCGCGGTCAGCCGCACCGGGTCATCGCCGCGCGACAGTTCGCCCTTTTCGCGGTCATAGCGCAGCGCACCCATGGTCAGGAACTTGGGCGCACTGGCCACCGGCTGCGGCGAGCGGCGCAGGATCGCGGCGATGCGCAGCAGCAATTCGCGCGGCTCGAACGGTTTGGACAGATAGTCGTCGGCCCCCGCCTCCAGCCCGGCGATGCGGTCGGTCGTCTCACCCCGCGCGGTCAACAGCAGGATCGGCAGCATCCGCGACTGGCGCAGATCGCGGGTCAGGCTGATGCCGTCCTCGCCCGGCATCATCACGTCCAGCACGATCAGATCGAAATCCAGCCCCGCCAGCAGCCGCCGCGCCTGCGCCGCATCGCGCGCCGACGTCACCAGATAACCGTTGCGCGTCAGGAACTTGCGCAACAGCGTGCGGATGCGTTCGTCGTCATCGACGATCAGCAGATGCGGATCGGCGGTGGCGGTCATGGTGCGCCATCCGCGCGGGTGCTGTTGAACTGGCGCATCAATTCGGGGTCCATCATCGCCTCAAGCACCTGGCGGAACCCGGCGACGGCCTGCGGGCCGGCCGTGCGATAGGCGGCGCGCATCCTTCCGCGCTGTGCCTCGGACAGACGGCGTTCCAGATCGGCGCCCCGTTCGGTCAGGTGCAGATGGCGTTCGCGCTTGTCGCGACGGCCTACGCGGCTTTCGACCAGCCCGTCCTCGATCAGGGTGCGCAGCACGCGGTTCAGCGATTGCTTGGTCACGCCCAGAACGGTTAGCAGGGTGCTGACCGTCAGCCCCGGCTGGCGGTTGATGAAATGGATCGCGCGGTGATGGGCGCGGCCATATTCCAGTTCCGCCAGGATGCGGTCGGGGTCGGCGGTGAAGCCGCGATAGGCAAAGAACATCGCCTCGATCCCCTTGCGCAGCTGTTCGTCGGTCAGGAACAGCAGGCTTTCCCCGCCGCCTGCCGCGCCCATCTGCGCCGCCATCGCCCGATCATCCGACATCGCGTCCCCCGGTTTTCGCCATTTTAGGGCAGCCTTGTTGACTTTCCAAGAATCAATTGTTAGCCGTCCGATATTCGCGCGCAACATTCTGTCAGATAACCGGACGTCGTGCGCAACATGTGAAAAGCAAGGGGAAGCTGACATGGCTGGTGCCTATGACGACCGCGACGGCAAGATCTGGATGGATGGCAAGCTGGTAGACTGGCGCGGCGCGCAGGTTCACATCCTGACCCATGCCCTGCATTACGCCAGCTCCGTGTTCGAGGGTGAGCGCTGCTATAACGGCAAGATCTTCAAATCGCGGGAACATTCGGAACGCCTGCGCAAATCGGGTGAGCTGCTGGACATGCCGCTGCCCTATAGCGTCGATCAGATCGAGGCCGCGAAAGAGGCGGTGCTGAAGGCCAATGGCTTTACCGATGCCTATGTCCGCGCGGTCGCCTGGCGCGGCGCCGGTGAGGATATGGGCGTGTCCTCGTCGCGCAACCCGATCCGGCTGGCGGTCGCCGCCTGGGAATGGGGCAACTATTATGGCGATGCCAAGATGAAGGGCGCAAAACTGGACGTCGCCAAATGGAAGCGTCCCTCGCCCGAGACGATCCCGACCGCCGCCAAGGCTGCCGGTCTTTACATGATCTGCACCATGTCCAAACACGCCGCCGAGGCCAAGGGCTGCTCGGATGCGCTGTTCATGGATTATCGCGGGCAGGTGGCCGAGGCGACCGGCGCCAACGTGTTCTTCGTCAAGGATGGCGAGGTTCACACCCCGATCCCGGATGCCATCCTGAACGGCATCACCCGCCAAACGGTGATCGGCATGCTGCGCGACAAGGGCATCACCGTGCATGAACGCCACATCATGCCCACCGAACTGGACGACTTCCAGCAGTGCTGGCTGACCGGCACCGCCGCCGAGGTTACCCCGGTTGCGCAGATCGGCGATTGGCGGTTCGAGGTCGGCGCGCTGACCCGCGACATCGCCCAGGATTACGAAAAGCTGGTGCGCAGCTAAGCGCGCGGCCGGGGCGGCCAGCCGCCGCCCCGGCGATTTTCATCAAATCTTCATCCCGCCTTCGCAAATCCTTGTCGCAGCCGCGCCAGCCTGCCGGCAGCCGACATGCGAAAGGGCAGGGCCTTGCGACACCAGATCCGTCAGCCGCGATCCATCCACCGGACGCTGTTCCTGTCCGATCTGCATCTGGGTGCGCTTGGCTGCAAGGCCGACCGGTTGCTGGACTTTCTGACCGATAATCCTGCCGATCACTACCTGCTGGTGGGCGACGTGCTGGACCTGTGGCACCCGCTGCTGCCCCACTGGACAGCCGCCGATCAGGCTGTCATCGACCACCTGGCGGCGCGGCGCGCGGCGGGGGCGAAGATCACTTATCTGACCGGCAATCACGATCCCGATCCGGCGGCGGCTCTGGCCACGCGCGGGCTTGCCGTGGCCACGTGTCGGCAGATCGTGCATTGCGCCGGCGATGGCCGCCGCTTTCTGGTGGTGCATGGCGATATCTGCGACGCGCGGTTCTTTCGCGCCCATGTCCTGACCCGCCTGGGCAGCCGCGTCGACCACCTGCTGCGCCGGATGGACCGGGCGCTGACGCGCCTGCGGCGCCGCTCCTCGCCCGAGGCGCGCAGCACGATCGAGGCCGCGCTTGCCTCGGTCAACATGCTGATGCACCGGGGCCGGGCGCATGAACGCCGGGTCATCGGACTGGCGCGCGACATGGGCCTTGATGGCGCGATCTGCGGGCATTTCCACATCGCCGGGCTGCATGACGATCACGGCTTGACCTATGCCAATTGCGGCGATTGGGTGGATAGCCTGACCGCCATCGCCGAGGATGAGCGCGGCCAACTGTCGCTGCTGGCCGCCGATCCGCAGCCGGTCGCCCAAGGGCAGGGGGCGCGCCCCGACGCCCTGGCCCGCGCATGAGCGCGCTGATCCTGATCGGCGCGGCGGCGGCGCTGATGGTGGCGCATCTGGCTTCGGTCGGGCTGTTCCTGATGCGTCTGCGCCGCCAGCCGCCCCCCGGCGTGCTGGGTCGTCCGCGTGTCACGCTGTTGCGCCCGGTCTGCGGGCTGGACCGGTTCGACGCCGAAACGCTGGCCAGCAGCTTTACCCAGGATTACCCCGATTATCAGGTGATCTTCTGCGCGCAATCTGCGGATGATCCGGCGCTCGCGCTGATCCGCGATCTGATCGCGCGCCACCCGCATCGCCCGGCCCGGCTGCTGATCGGCGACGACCGCATCAGCGCCAACCCCAAGCTGAACAACGTCTGGAAGGGTTGGTGCGCCGCAGACACCGACTGGATCTGCATGACCGACAGCAATCTGCTGCTGACCCCCGGATATCTGGCGGCGGTTGTCGATAGCTGGTCCCCCGGCAGCGGGCTGGTCTCGGGGCCGCCGATCGGCACCCGCCCCGATGGCTGGGGCGGCCATCTGGAATGCGCCTTTCTGAACGGCAACCAGGCGCGGCTGCAATTCGCCGCCGACAGCCTGGGCTTTGGCTTTGCGCAGGGCAAGACGCTGTTCTTTCACCGCCCGATGATCGAGCGCGCGGGTGGCCTGCGGATGCTGGGCCGCCATCTGGCCGAGGACGTCAGCACCACCCGGCTGATCCGCGACCTGGGCCTTCAGGTGCGGCTGACCCCGCTACCCTTCGCGCAGCCGATCGGTTCGCGCAGCCTGCGCACCGTCTGGGACCGTCAGCTGCGCTGGAGCCTGATCCGTCGCGAGGGCTTTCCCGCGGTCTTTGCGCTTGAACCGCTGAACGGCGGGCTGGTGCCGCTGGCGCTGTGGCTGTCGGGCGTGATCGCGGCGGGGGCGGCATGGCTGCCCGCCATGATCGCCTGGCTGGCAATGTGGTATGGCGCCGAGGGCCTGCTGGCCCGCCGCGCCGGCTGGCCCTCTGGCCCGCGGGCCCTGGCCGCGATGGCGCTGCGTGATCTGATGATCCCGGCGGTCTGGCTGGCCAGCCTGCGCCAACGCGGATTCGCCTGGCGCGGCACGGCGATGGCGCAGTCCGAACTGGCGGCGGAACGGGTGGCATGATCCAGGCCGGTTCCGCGCAAGTCCTGATCCAGGATCACGGTCTGGCGATCCTGGCCCCGCTTGCCCTGATCGAGGGGCCGGTCGTGTCGGTCATCGCCGGGTCGCTGGTCAGCTTGGGGCTGATGGCGCTGCGCCCGGTCATCCTGTGCCTGATCGTCGCCGACCTGCTGGGCGATCTGCTGACCTATGCCCTGGGCCGCTATGGCCGCCGCGCGATCCCCTTTGGCCTGCTGCGGCGGCTGGGCATCAGCCGACAAAGGCTGGCGCGGATGGTGCGCGGCTTTCGAGGGCAGGGCGGGCGGCTGCTGGTCATCGGCAAGCTGACGCAGGTGGCGGGCCTGCCCATGTTGCTAGCCGCTGGCATGGTGCGGATGCCCCTGCCGCGGTTTCTGGTGATCTGCGGGGCGACGGCGATCCCCAAGACGCTGCTGCTGGTCGGGCTGGGCCATGTGTTCGGCACCGCCTGGCTGGCGACCGGCGGATGGCGCCTGCCCGTGCTGACCGCCGGCAGCCTGGCCCTGATCGCCGCCGCGCTTTGGTGGCACCGCCGCCCGAGGCTCACATGACCCGCCGCCGCTTTGCCTGCCTGATCCCCGCCCATGATGAGGCCGCGCGCATCGCTGCCGTCCTGGCCGCCGTGGTCGGCCACCCGCTGATCGATCAGGTGTTGGTCATCGACGACGGGTCGCGCGATGGCACGGCTGCCGTCGCGCAGGGCGCCGTCGCACGGGCCGCCTTCGCACGGCCCGCCGGTGCCGATGCCGTGCGCCTGCCGCCAATCGTTGTCGCCAGCCAACCGCAGTTCGCAGCGCCGTGGCTTGCTCGCCCGAGGTTCACATGACCCACCCGCGCTTTGCCTGCCTGATCCCCGCCCATGATGAGGCCTCGCGCATCGGTGCCGTCCTGGCCGCCGTGGTCGGCCATCCGCTGATCGATCAGGTGCTGGTCATCGACGACGGGTCGCGCGATGGCACCGCTGCCGTCGCGCAGGCCGCCGGTGCCGAGGTCATGCGCCTGGACCCGAACCGCGGCAAGACACGCGCCCTTGCCGAAGGCATTGCGCGCGTCGATGCCGATTATCTGGTGCTGATCGACGCTGATCTGATCGGTCTGACGGCCCCCGACGTCACAGCGCTGATCGAGCCGGTTGCCCAATGCCGCGCCGGAGCGACGCTGTCGCTGCGCGGCAACGCCCCCCGCACCTGGCGGGCGATCGGGGTCGACTACATCTCGGGCGAGCGGGTTATCCCGCGCGCCCTGATTGCCCCGTATCTGCACCATCTGCACGGCCTTCCGCGCTTTGGCTTTGAGGTATTCCTGAATGAGCGTCTGGCCGAGGCCCGAATCCCCGTCGCGATCGTCGACTGGCACCGTGTTTCCAGCCCCGCAAAGTCGGTGAAGCGTGGACGCTGGCGTGGCGGACTTGCCGATCTGCGAATGATCATAGACATCCTGCGCACCGTCGGCCCGCGTCAAATCGCGCGCCAGATCACCTATCTCCGCCAAGGCCGCCCGCGCGACGTTGCCCAGCGTGCAGGGCGTTGACCGGTCGCGATATCCGTGATCGCTGATCGCTGATCGCTGATCGCTGATCGCTGATCGCTGATCGCTGATCGCTGATCGCTGATTGATGGCCAGTAATCGCTCTGTAATCCGCGCGGAGCGTTGCGGCTGTGGCGCAGCACTGCAGCCCTTCCCGCCATGTCGCACCGGCAGAGATGACGTCCCTGATTGATGTGGCGACAGTGAGCCTTGACCGGACCACCAAGATGGGGCCGCTCAGCTCTCAGCTCTCAGCTCTCAGCTCTCAGCTCTCAGCTCTCAGCTCTCAGCTCTCAGCTCTCAGCTCTCAGCTGTCGCCTACGCCCGTCCTTTGCGCGGCCATTGCCGCGCGCACAACGACAACAAGGCCCATCGCATTCGGCAATGCTCATCCACGAGCCATCTGTCCATCAGGGGTCAGCCGGCCCGGCAGCGCCGCCATTCATCAGGGCGGTGACAGCAGTTGCAGTGCCAGTTGGCCACGGGCTGGAGCGTTGTTCTGCTGATTGTCGCGGATGACATACATGCGGATCATCTTGTCCAGCGTTGCCTTGTCGGCCAAGGCCGACGGATCGTCACTGCCCAACATCCGCTCGGCCTTGGCGCGCACGGCGGTCACCTGCTGGTCAAGGTTGATCGCGCCAAAGGCTTTCGGCAGCCCGAATGCGGTCTCGACAAAGCTGCGCAACGGTGCGTTCCCCAGAATGCGGAACCATTTGGTGTTCGCAGACCCGCGATCGCTTGCGATCTTGGGCAGGTCACGTTCGGCGGTGAGGGCAAGGCGCAGGGTCGGGTTCACCTCGCCGACCGCTTGCTCAAACCGGCGGGCGCGATAGTCGGGCAACAGACGGTCGGCAAAATCTGAAATCTTGGTGCGCGGCACGGCAAGATCAAAGCCGAAGGCGCGGCTTAGCTCGGCATAACGCTTGTCAGCCAGCTTGCTGGACAGGGCACCGGGCTTCAGCGTGCCGTCCTCAAGCACACGGCGGATGAAGGCGCGATTGGCGATGTCGCCTTCCAGACCAAAGGCGCCAAGCGCGACCTTCAGCAGCCGCCGGTCGGCCACCAGATCGGCGGCGCTGGACACGCCGCCGATCTTTTGCCGAAAGTAGGCCTCATCCCGCTGCTGTTCGGCCGAGTTGGTCAGCACCTGCATCTGCCGTTCGCGGTTGCGACCCAACGCCGACCAAGCCGTGTAGCCGCTGCCCAGGATGAAGGGTGTAAAGCTCATCCCGCTGCCGCCAGCAGACGTTCTTCCCGCGGCAGCAATGTGCGCAATGCCTTCAGCGCCTGATAGTGCTGACCTTCAAGCACTGCGGCCGTTGCCAGATTCAGCTGCGTGCGGCTGTCGTAATCCGTCAGCACCTGGCTTAGCTGTTCGATGCCGCGCAGCAGTTGCAGGCGACCCTCGGTTGGATCGGCGTCTCCCGACAGCATCAATTGGACGATGTAACAGACACGGCGCACCGGTGTCTTGACCTCGGTCGGGTGGATCGCGTCGCGCAGGCGCAGGATGTTGGCATTGGGCGTGACAATGGCCAGCCGCGAACGGCGATCACCATTTTCGATCACAGCGCCATTGATCAGCACGCGCTCATGCGGGGCAAGTTTCAGGACAAGTCCGCTCATGCTGCCGATGCCTCCTGACGCAGACCGCGCATGATTGCGGTATTGATGAAAACCAGCGGCTCGACCTCGGCGGCACCCGCCAGCACCTTCTGGCTGTGCTCTGCGGTGAACTGCGCAAGATAGAAGATTCGGGCGCGCAGTGCGGCAGGCAAGGTATTGCCCGGATCGGCGACATCGACCGCCAGGGTGGTCCACAGCGTGCGGTTGTCGTGGATGGCGCGGGCCAGGGCGGCAAAGCCCGCAGCACCTTGCGCCGCAGCGCTGCGAAGATGGCGCGTGACGCGGGCGAACACTTCGTATTCGGTCTCTCGCGGGGTTCGGGTGGCATCGCCGGGCGCACCATAGGCCGAACGGGCGAGGGTGAGGGAATTCATGTCGTATCCTTCCAGATGCGGGTGGCCGGATGATCGGCCCCGTCTGTGGGCGGCGGGGAGAGCGGGGCGCGCGCTGCGCGCCCCGGCCGAGTTTCAGCGACTTAGCCGCGGAACAGCGACATGATGCTTTTCGGCGCCTGGTTGGCGATCGATAGCGACTGGATGCCCAGCTGCTGCTGGGTTTGCAGCGCCTGCAGGCGGGCCGAGGCCTCCTCCATGTCGGCATCGACGAGGCTGCCGATCCCGGCCTTCAGCGAGTCGCTGAGCTTGCCCAGAAAGTTGTTCTGGATCTCGATCCGGCTGCCCACCGAACCGAACTGGGCCGCAGCGGTGACGGAGGTCTGGATCAGCCCCTGGATCGCGCCAAGGGCCGATTTCGCGCCCGCGTCGCTTGTCACGTCGATCGCGGACAGCGCCGACAGGCCACCAGAACCGGCGTTCTGGAACTGGGCCGTCACCATCATGTCCTTGGTGCCAGTGTTCTTGAACGCCAGACGACCGGGGTTGGCGATGTCATAGTCAACCGTCACCCCGGCCACACCCAAGGCATCGACCGCCTTTTTCAGGCCGACCGCCACGATATCCGATGTCGTGGTTGCCGCGACATCCTCGCCCGAGACGGTATAGCTGGCGATCTTTCCGCCAACGTTGATCGAGATCTTGTCCCCCGCCACGAAGGCTGCGCCCGAATCATCGATGACCAGCTTGCCGGTGCCGGTGGTCGCGTTCAGCGTGAAGCCGGCCGTATCTTTCGCCGTCGACGCGCCGTCAGAGCCCGCAAGGGCCGCCTTGGCCGTGTAGCCGCCCAACGAAAGATTCTGGGTGGTGACGGTGATGCTGGTGGCTTTCACCCCCGTCGACGACCGATCGAGCGAGGCCAGAATGTCGACACTGGCACCCGCCGAGCCGTTCACCAGGTTCAGGCCGTTGAACTGGGCGGCGCCCACCACGGTCTTGATCTGGTCGGTCAGCGCGGTGATGTCGGTTTGCAGCTTGCTGCGGTCGACGTTCGATTCCTGCGCCGACACGATCTTGCCCTGAATCTGTTTCAGCAGATCAGTCGTGGTTTCCGCCGCCTGACGCGCTACGGCCACGGTGGAAGACCCCAGCGACAGGCTGGACGAAATCCCCTTGAAGCTTTCGACGTCGGCTTCCATCACCTTCGAGATGGCCCAGACGGCGGCGTTATCCTTGGCCGAGCCGACGGTCTTGCCGGTCGAGATTTCATCCTGCGTCTTCGACAGGCTGGCGTTGATGCCCTTCAGGGTTTGCAGCGCGACCATCGCGCTGTTGTTGGTCAGAATGCTGGACATGGTGTTCCTTTCACATGGGCGCTTTGCGCCAAAGAGGGTTCCCGCGGACTGCGGTCGTGTCTGGCATTCTGCCTGCTGCTATCCCGCCGCTTGACGGTTGCGCCACCCGATCGGATGCAGGGCGATCATGGGATGACAACTGCTAAGAAATCGCTAATCGCGGCGGGGTATCACGGGATTCAAAGGGGTTAGTTGTCAGGCCTTTGCCTAAAGTTTTCACGACTTTCGTTCAAATCGACCGGCGTGGGCCGCGCTGATCGTGCGGCCACCGCGATCATAGCCGATACCGATCGCGCGCCCGCCGCCATGGCAGGCAGATATATCGCGCAACCGGCGTTGGCCCGCACGGATTCCGGCCTGAGCGGCCTCGATCAACTGCCGATTATGGCGTGCCTCCTGCGCCAGCACGGCCAAGTCGGCGGCCTCAACCGTGACGAGCGACCCGACCAGCGCCTGGCTGCGCGCGGCAACCTCGGTCAGTCGGGCAAGGTCGCCGCTCAGCAAGGCTGCGCGCTCGTCCTGCAGAACAGCCATCATCGCCTGCGCCGGGGTCATGGGTGCCCTTCGCCCGCGCGCCGGGCCATCGTTCGAAAGATCGATTCCGCAAGGCCGATTCCACCCCGTGCAGCCATCGCGTCGGCCTGGGCATCGCGCAGGAACGAGGCGAATTGATCCTCGCCCGCGCCCCCGCCGAAGCTGTCGGATGCCTTGCCAACCCCGCTCGCCTTCAGCATTTCGGCCAAAAATCCGGCCTCAAGCTGGGTCGCAACCTTGCGAAGGGCGTTGGCGTCGGTCGGTGCCGCTGTGGGCGGGCGCAGGACCGCATTTAGCTGTGTCATGGCGATTCCCTTTTTGTCGAATGCGATGATTCATGCCTGACAGGGGTAAACATTTGGTAATCCGAATCAGCCATTCTGCACCGAAGTGAAAACCGTGCAGGATGCCGATGCTGAATATGACGATCGCCCCGGCGACGACGCCCACCGCAGTTATTGCCCAAAGTCAGGCGCCGGTGACGCCCGAAGGTGGTGATGTGTTTGCCGACCTGGCTTTGGGGGCCGATGAAGGGGCGGCAGAACAAACCGGTCGCACCGATGCAACGTCCGGCGCCGACGTGCCGGTGACGCTTCCAATGCCGGGCCTGTGGGGGCTGCTGTCGCTTGCCGCGCCAGCCCCGCAACAGGGGGTAGATGTTGCGGATCAGTCGCCCCCCGAGGTGGCCCCGCTGGCCCCCACTGCGCCGCGCGCCGAGGCTGCGACGCAGGTATCGCGTGCTGCGCCAGGCGCGACATCGGGCGGCCCGCTGCGGGGATCCGGCCCCGCGTTGGCTTCGGTTCCCGCGGAGACCTTCGCCCCGGATGCCGCGCAGACACCGGCGGTTGATGGTGTCCGTGCGGCGCAGCCAAAGGCCGCGATGATCCCGGTTGAGGCCTTGCCGCAAGATCCGGCGCCCGTAGTGGCACACCCGACGCTGGCGCAAGGCGCCGGGCAGGTTGGTGCCAAGGTGGTTGATGTTGCGCGCACCTTGGGGCTGCCGCTTGAACCTGCGGGGGCGGTCGCGGTGCGGCCCAGAGCCTGGGCGCCCATGCAGCCAGAGCTTGCAAAGCCCGCCGGTCAGGGGACCGGCGCGGACAGTCCTGCTGGCGGTGGTGGGCCAAGTGCCCAATACTCCGCGCAGCCGGTGCTGCCGCGGGCGACCATGCCCGTGGGCGACATGACGCCGCGGGTTACGCCAACGCAGGCTGCCGCACCAGATGATGGCGTGGCGCAGGCGTCCTCCACGTCGCAGGCTCCGGCTACCGCGCAGCCGGTGACTCAGGCGCCACAACCCGCGACTTTCGACCACGGTCATCCGTCACGCCAGTCGCGCCCGGTGGCGGACTCCACCGCGCAGGTAACCGTGCTGCCGACGGCCGCCCTGGAAAAACGGGGCGTGGCGGCGGGTGGGATGACCGGCCAGCAGGCGACGGCTGCCAAGTCGCAACCGCCCGACCAATCGCCCATGGCCGCTCGTGGGCTCGACCTGCCCTCGATGCCCGTTCCCCAGATGGCCAGTCCCATCCCGCGCGACGGGCCTTCAACGCTCGACATGGCCCCTGCCGTACCCAACATGACGCCCTCCACGCCCGAGCCGCCATGGCCTGCCGAGCCGTGGCATGGTGGCCTCGGCCTGCATGCGAAGGCGATGGAGCCGGCGGTTGCGTCGCCTCCTCCTCAGGCGGCGCCTCTACCGATGGCGCATAACCCCCCCGCTGATCTGCCGCAGCAGTTGGCGGCGGTTTTTGACGCACCGACGGATCGCCCGATCGAGTTGACCCTGACCCCTGAAGAGCTTGGCAAGGTTCGGATGCTGCTGTCTCCGCAAGACGATGGCCTGCGCCTGATCGTTCAGGCCGAGCGCCCCGAGACGCTGGATATGATGCGGCGCCATATCGATCAACTGGCGCGCGATTTCCGCGAACTGGGTTATGGCGATGTCAGCTTCAGCTTTGGTGGCAACCCGCAGCAGCGCCCGGACGCGCCGGCGGTCAGTGATCCGGCTGAGGGCATGGATGACCCGCCGCCGCGGCCTGGCCCCGTTGGTCTGCCACAAACTTTGCCGCGACTGCCGAGCCGGCAACTTGATGGTCGGCTGGATATCAGGATCTGAGAAAGGACATGCACCATGGCGATTGATGCGGTGACAAACCCGACGACCACGACGACCACCTCTGGCAAGCCCGCGACGCCGGCAACGGGTGCGACTTCGGGCAGCAAGCCCAAGATCAGCAGCGATTTCGAGACGTTTCTGAAAATGCTGACCACGCAGATGAAGAATCAGGATCCGATGAATCCCATCGAATCGGCCGACTATGCCGTGCAGTTGGCGACATTTTCGGGCGTGGAACAGCAGGTGCGGACCAATGATCTGCTTGAGGCGATGACCGCCAGCCTGGGTGCAACCGGGCTGGGTCAGCTTGCCAACTGGGTCGGGATGGATGTGCGCGTTGCCGCGCCCGCCTATCACGACGGTCGCAGCACGTCGCTGATGATCGAACCCAAGACGGGTGCGGACAAGGCCGTGCTGGTTTTCACCGATGCCAACGGCCGCGACCTGGGGCGGGCCGAGATTGCGCCGGTCAGTGGCGGCCTGACCTGGCCCGCCGAGGTCAAGACCCGTCAGGATTGGCCGCCGGGCGTGTATGGATTTCGTCTGGAAAGCTGGGATGGCGACAAGAAGCTGGGCGAGGATGCCGTGCCCGTCTATGCGCGCGTGACCGAAGCACAGATCGGCAAAAAGGGCACCGAATTGGTTCTGCGCGGCGGCATCGTCATCGAGGCGAGCAAGGTGACGGCGATGCGCCAGCCCCCCGGCTGATGCGGGTCGTTTGGGTTGGTGGGAAGCAGGTGGTGCATGGCCCGTCGCGGGTCATGAACTGGGTGGATCGCGCTTTGCCGGGGATAGCTGATCTTTCCGTGGCGGGTGGGGGTGGGGCAGGGCGGGCGCTCGCTACGGCGGTGTATTCACCTGACCGAAACTGGCGCCGCAACGCAAATGGCCTGTTTGCGGGCGCGCATCGTCGCGCGCCAAGGCACCCCTTGGTGAAAATCTCGCAGCCGCAGCCGGTCATCATGATTGGGAAGGGCATCATGATGGCGTTCCGAAATCTGGGCATGCGGGCGGTCGTCTAAGAAAACCGCGGGCGATTGGTCTTTTTAGAGCAGCTCCAGCGGTGGGCGTGGGAACGGCGTGTCTTGCCCATGCGCTACCACTCGCGCGACGTGGCGCTGCGGCGAAATGGTATTCACTTTGGCCGGGTCGACCTTGGGGCAGGCGCCGCGACGACCGCCTGAGCGGGCGCTGAGGCCATGGCGGACCACGGTATCGCCTGCACACGGCGTGACCGGGGGCGGGTGAGCCCGTTGGCCGGCGCTTCGGCGTTCGGATTCGGGACCAGCGTCACAGTCGATGCCGCGATGGCGACGCTTTCGTAGTGTCGTCGCGCTGCGGCCGTCCGCCATGGCGGTTTAGCGGATTCAGGCGGTGCCTGATCGGGACGACATGAAAAGGAAAATCGCCGTTCAGCGGGTGGAGCAGGCGCTGACCATGAACGCGGACCTCAGGCTTGGGCAACGGCGACGGGATCCGGCGCTGATTGGCGCGGCGCGGGCCTCGGGTCGGGCTGGGGCGTAGGCGGACATTGGCGGGCGGCCCTTGTTTCTGCCGGTGGTTCAGCAGGGGCAGCGCTGTGGCTTTGCTGCGGCACACAGCGCGCGTGAAGGCTGCGCGATCACACGGCGTTGTAGTGGCGCCGACCTTGGGCTGTCACCCGACCGCCGTTCCGACATCGCCGGGATGCGAACCGGGACCGGGTGCCCCGGCGGCGCTGCACCATAGACGATCGCGCGGGCGGAGGTTCCGCGTCGATGCCCGCCCCGGTTGCAGGCGTGCCGACGGGTGCTTTGCTCACTGCGCGACCTGCGGTATCACGATGTGCAGCGCCTCTGGCGGCAGCATGACTGGCGCGCCTGGCGGAGGCGGTCTGGCGTCGCTCTCGCGCGGCAGGGCCATTGGACTGCGATGGCAGGCCGGGCACATCGTGCTGACTGCAAGCGCCGTCCTAACCCGGGGTGCTGCGCGGCGGAGTGCAGGGCTGAAGCGCGGGAAGTCTGCCGCGGCAGCCGCGACAGAAGACGCCTGTCGGCTGCCCGACTGAACAGATCATGACCCGCGCAACACCGACCGCCTACAGCCAGGCGCCGATCAGCACACCAAGCGCCACCAATGCGCCGCCCATGGCGGCCGCCGCCAGCCCCTTGCGATAGCGTCGGGGTGGGGTGACGGGGGGCGGGTTCAGACGGGCGTTCAGGCTGTCCTCGACCAGATGCGGCAGTTGCGGCCCGAAGCGGGCCAACGTCTGCGCGGTGCGCAACAGGTCGCGCGCCAGGGCGCGGGGGCCAAGGTTGGTGCGGATGTAGCTTTCCACGACCGGGCGGGCGACCTCCCAGATGTTGATCTGGGGATGCAGCGACCGGGCGACGCCCTCGACCACCACCATGGTGCGTTGCAAAAGGATCAGTTCGGTACGGGTCTGCATCCCGAAACGCTCGGTCACTTCGAACAGATAGGCGAGCAGCTTGGCCATGCTGATCTTGTCGGCATCGACGCCGAAGATCGGCTCGCCCACGGCGCGCAGGGCGCGGGCAAAGGCGTTCACATCGCGGTCACGGGGAACGTAGCCGGCCTCGAAATGCACCTCGGCGACGCGGCGATAATCACGCGCGATGAAGCCCATCAGGATCTCGGCATAGACGCGACGGGTGTATTCGTCGATCTGCCCCATGATGCCGAAATCATACAGGATGATGTTACCATCAGCGCCGACCTTCATGTTGCCATGGTGCATGTCGGCGTGGAAAAATCCGTCGCGCAGCGCGTGTTTCAGGAATAGTTGCAGGATCCGTTCGCCCAGAACATGCGGGTCGTGACCGGCGGCGCGCAGCCCCGCGACATCACCGACCGAAACGCCCTCGGCCCAGTCGCTTGTCAGCACGCTGCGCCCCGACAGATCCCAATGCGGGCGCGGCGTCGTCAGGCCGGTGTCGGCTTCGGTATTGGCCACGAACTCGGATGCCGAGGCGGCCTCAAGCCGCAGGTCAAGTTCGCCCATCACCACGCTTTCAAAATGGGCGATGATGTCGGTGGGGCGTAACCGGCGCGAGGCGGGCGACAGGGCCTCGATCAGCCGGGCGGCGAAGTGAAAGGCGTCGATGTCGCGGCGGAAGGCGCGTTCGATGCCCGGGCGCAGAACCTTGACCGCGACCTTGGCTCCGGTGTCGGCGCGATGCGCGGGATGGACCTGCGCGATGGATGCGGCGGCGACCGGCGGATCGAAGGTGGAAAAGGCGGCGGCAATGGGCTGGCCCAGCTCGGCCTCGATGGCGGCGCGGGCCTGATCGGTGGGAAAGGGCGGCAGCCGATCTTGCAGCACGCGCAATTGGTCGGCCAGATCGGCGCCCACCACATCGGGGCGCGTCGACAGGATCTGGCCGAACTTGATATAGGCCGGGCCAAGCGCGGTGATCGCCCGCGTCACCGGCGGCAGCGCCGGATCGCCCTTGTAGCCCAGCCAGCGGAAGGGCCAGCCCAGCACATGCGCCGCGATCCGCAGGCGCCGCGGCGCCTGCATCGCGTCCAGCGCCACGCCCATCGCCCCGGTGCGTTCAAAGGTCGCCCCGGTGCGGATCAGCCGCCAGATGTTATGGGGGCCGCGCATGTTACAGCTTCCAGCCGGAATGCAGCGCGGCGATGCCCATCGACAGGTTGCGATAGCTGGCATTGCCGAAACCCGCCGCGCGGATCATCGCCAGGAAGCTGTCCTGATCGGGGAACTTGCGGATCGATTCCACCAGATACTGATAGCTGTCGCGATCCTTGGCGACGATTTCCCCCATCAGTGGGATGACGTTATAGGAATAGCGATCATAGGCCCATTGCAGCGCCGGCACCGGGATCTGGCTGAACTCAAGCACCATCAGCCGACCACCGGGGCGCAGCACGCGCCAGGCCTCGGACAGGGCGTCGGCGATGCGGGTCACGTTTCGGATGCCAAAGCTGATCGTATAGACGTCGAAACTGTTGTCGGGAAAGGGCAGGGACATGGCGTCGCCCGTCACCCAGTTCAGGCTTTCGGCCATCTGTTCGGCCTCGGCGCGCTTGCGCCCCTCGACCAGCATCGGGTGGGTCATGTCGCAAACCGTGGCATGGGCGCCCGGCGCGCGGCGCAGGAACCGGAACGAGATGTCGCCGGTGCCGCCCGCCACATCCAGCAGCCGCTGGCCGGGGCGCGGCGCCAGCCAGTCCATCATCGCGTCTTTCCACAGCCGGTGGATGCCCACGCTCATCAGGTCGTTCATCACGTCATAGCGGCTGGCGACGCGGGAAAAGACGCCGTGGACAAGCCCGGCCTTTTCGTCCTCGGCCACGGTGCGGTTGCCGAAATGGGTGGTCTTGCCGTTGGGGTCGGTCATGGGCGTCATCCTGAAAGCTGCCCTTGTTTACGGGCGCGGGGCGCGCAACACAATGCGGCAGGCTGCACAGGGGAAGATGATGCCGGAACTGCCCGAGGTTGAAACCGTCCGTCGCGGCCTGTTGCCGGTGATGGAGGGCGCGCGCATCACGCAGGCCACGGTGCGCCGCCCCGATCTGCGCTGGCCCCTGCCTGACCGCATGGCCGAGCGGCTGACCGGGGCGCGGGTCGACCGGCTGGGGCGGCGGTCGAAATACCTTCTGGCCGATCTCAGCACCGGCGAGACGCTGATCTGGCATCTGGGCATGTCGGGTCGGGTGCGGATCGATGGGGTGATGCCGGGCGATTTCACCCATGCCGCGGGCGACGATCCGCGCCACGACCATGTTGTGATGGCGATGGAGGGCGGCGCGACCGTGACCTTCAACGATGCCCGCCGCTTTGGGGCGATGGATCTGACGCCGACCGACGCTTTGGCCGCGCATCCGCTGCTGGCCAGTCTGGGGCCGGAACCCTTTGGCAATGACTTCCACGAAGATCACCTGATCGCGCGGTTTCGCGGTCGCGCCGCCCCCGCCAAGGCGCTGCTGCTGGATCAGCGCGTCATCGCGGGCTTGGGCAATATCTATGTCTGCGAGGCGCTGAACCGGGCGGGGATCGACCCCCGCCGCGCCGGTGGCCGCATCGCTGCCACCCGCGTCGCCGCCCTTGTCCCAATCATTCGCGACGTTCTGTCCGAAGCGATCGAGGCCGGCGGATCGACCCTGCGCGACCACCGCCAGACCGACGGCAGCCTTGGCTATTTCCAGCACGCCTTCCGCGCCTATGGCCGCGAGGGCGCGCCCTGCGCCACCCCCGGCTGCACCGGCACCATCCGCCGCATCGTGCAATCCGGGCGGTCGACCTTCTATTGCCCGACCTGCCAGAGGTGACTTGCCAAATGGCGGCACGCTGTTAGGACAATGGGCATGTCGCAGCCAGGAGGTGCCCGATGGCCTATCAGACGCTGAATGTGGAAATCGAAGATTATGTGGCGCTGATCCGCCTGAACCGGCCCGAGGCGCTGAACGCGCTGAACCAGCAATTGCTGACCGAACTGGCCGAGGCGCTGCAAGATGCCGATGCCAATGACAAGGTGCGCTGCATCGTCCTGACCGGCAGCGAAAAGGCTTTCGCGGCGGGGGCCGACATCAAGGAAATGTCGTCGAAAACCTTTGTCGAGGTGTTCACCGAAGACCTGTTCACCCCCCAGACCGAGGCGCTTTTGCGCACCCGCAAGCCGATCATCGCGGCGGTCGCGGGCTATGCTCTGGGCGGCGGCTGCGAGCTGGCGATGATGTGCGACTTCATCATCTGCGCCGAAAACGCCAAGTTCGGCCAGCCCGAGATCAACCTGGGGGTGGTCGCCGGCATCGGTGGCACCCAGCGGCTGACCCGGTTCGTGGGCAAGTCCAAGGCGATGGACATGAACCTGACCGGCCGCTTCATGGATGCCGCCGAAGCCGAGCGTTCGGGCCTCGTCTCGCGCGTCGTGCCCACCGACAAGCTGGTGGCCGAGGCGATGGCTGCGGCGAAGAAGATCGCTTCGAAATCGCAGGTCGCGGTGATGGTGGTGAAAGAGGCGGTGAACCGCAGCTATGAAACCACGCTGCGCGAGGGCCTGCTGTTTGAACGCCGGATTTTCCATTCGCTGTTCGCCAGCGAGGATCAGAAGGAAGGCATGAGCGCATTCCTGGAAAAACGCGAGGCACAGTTCCGCGACAAATAGGCCAAGCCCGGTTGACAGGATCGCCCGGCGCGCCTAGAAGCGCGGCTTCAAGATTTCCCCCGAACTGATCGGATTCGAGAGACATGGCCAATACGCCCCAATCCAAGAAGCGCGCACGCCAGACCGAGCGCCGCACCGCCGTGAACAAGGCGCGTCGTTCGCGTATCCGCACCTTCCTGCGCAAAGTCGAAGAGGCGATCGCCTCGGGCAACCAGGAAGCGGCGGTGGTCGCCCTGCGTGAAGCCCAGCCCGAACTGGCGCGCGGCGTGACCAAAGGCATCCTGCACAAGAACACCGTGGCGCGTAAGATCTCGCGCCTGTCGTCGCGCATCAAGTCGCTGGCGGCCGCGGCCTGAGGGCCGACAGAAGGGCCGACAGACCCACGGATGACGACAAAGGGGCACCCGCAGGGGTGCCCCTTTGTCATTTTCGGCAAATTATTGATTTTTATGGATTTTTGCCCCGCGCGTGGCGGATTTCGCGCAATCGGCAGATTCGATTCCGCTTTTGCAGAGTCAAGCGCGAAGTTCTGTTGCGGCCCGCTTGGCCCCCGCGTTAGCTTGTCCCTGCGATTCACGTCGCCTGGGGGACAGGCCCTGTCCGAATGATGGTTTCCTGCCAGAAACCATCGAACGAAAGCACCCGCCAACGGGTCGCCGGGGCCATGGGACGGTAACGTCCGCTGTCGATGATTGCCCTGACCCCCACTGCCATGGGGGAGGGGCTGGTAAGGGGTTTCTGCCGCTGGCTCGGCGGCGCGTCGATCTATTGCGATTCGGCGTCTGATCCCGTCCCCCCGGGCGCGGAAAGCACGACTCGGTGCAGCCGTCCGGCACCGGATTCGTGGGGGACAGATCGGACGCGCCGGATTCGACGAATGCACAAAGACCACTGGGGGCAGGCCCGCGACGCGCTGTTGAAAAGCGTGGGGCAGAACAATTTCTCGACCTGGATCGAACCGATCCGCTGGCAAGGTGTCGAGGATCGGACTGCCGTGCTGGCCGTGCCGACCCGATTCTTTGGCGATTGGGTGCAACGCAACTTTGCCGATGCGATCCAGCGCGAATTGTCGCGCGGTGACGCGGGCGTCGATCGAATCGAGTTCCGCGTGGCCGCCACCGCCCGCCGCGATCTGCCCGCAGCGCGCAGCCAGGGCGCCCCCAGCCCCGCCGCGCGCGCCGATGATGACCTGCCCGGCGCGCCGCTGGATCAGCGGTTCACATTTGACAGTTTCGTGGTTGGCAAGCCCAACGAACTGGCCCATGCCGCCGCCCGCCGCGTGGCCGAGGGTGGCGCCGTCAACTTCAACCCGCTGTTCCTGTATGGCGGCGTCGGCCTGGGCAAGACCCACCTGATGCACGCCATCGCACGCGAGTTGACCAGCCGCTTCCCCGAACGCCGGGTGCTGTATCTGTCGGCCGAACAATTCATGTATCGCTTTGTTCAGGCCCTGCGCGAACGCACCGTCATGGATTTCAAGGAAATGTTCCGCAGCGTCGACGTGCTGATGGTCGATGATGTGCAGTTCATCGCCGGCAAGGACAGCACCCAGGAGGAGTTCTTCCACACGTTCAACGCCTTGGTCGATCAGGGCAAGCAGATCGTCATTTCCGCCGACCGCGCGCCGGGTGAGATCAAGGATCTTGAGGACCGCATCAAGTCGCGCCTGCAATGCGGGCTGATCGTCGATTTGCACCCGACCGATTACGAACTGCGGCTGGGCATCCTTCAGGCCAAGACCGACGCCTTCCGCGCCGCGAATCCTGATGTGGTGATCGCCGACGGCGTGCTTGAGTTCCTGGCCCATCGCATCACCACCAATGTCCGCGTGCTGGAAGGCGCGCTGACCCGGCTGTTCGCCTTTGCCAGCCTGGTGGGGCGCGAGATCACCCTTGATCTGGCCCAGGAATGTCTGGTCGACATCCTGCGCGCCAGCGACCGCCGCGTCACCATCGAGGACATCCAGCGCAAGGTGGCCGAGCATTACAATATCCGCCTGTCTGACATGATTGGCCCCAAGCGGGTGCGAACCCTGGCGCGGCCCCGGCAGGTGGCGATGTATCTGTCGAAACAGTTGACCACCCGGTCGCTGCCCGAAATCGGCCGCCGCTTTGGCGGTCGCGATCACACCACGATCATGCACGGCGTGCGCAAGGTCGAGGAGCTGATCGCCCAGGACAGCCAGTTGGCCGAGGATCTGGGGATGCTGAAACGCCTGCTCGAAGCGTGAATCCCTCCGCAGCCAGACTTGACGATGACGGCGGAAGGCGTGACAGTTTCCGCCCAAGACCGGCCCTTCGCGGGCCGCACCGCTGAAGGATAAGGTCATGAAAATCGCCATCGAACGCGCGGCGCTGCTGAAAGCTGTGTCTCAGGCGCAGTCGGTCGTGGAACGGCGCAACACCATTCCGATCCTGGCCAACGTGCTGATCGAGGCGCAGGGCGATGGCGTGTCGTTCCGCGCCACCGATCTGGACATCGAGGTGGTGGACAAGGCCCCCGCCCATGTCGAACGCGCTGGCGCCACAACGGTCAGCGCCGTCATGCTGCATGAAATCGTGCGCAAGCTGCCCGATGGCGCGCTGGTCAATCTGACCGCCGACGCCTCGACCGGGCGGCTGTCGGTGCAGGCCGGGCGGTCGAACTTCAGCCTGGCGACGCTGCCGCGCGAAGATTTCCCGGTGATGGCCTCCAGCGAATATACCGCCAATTTCGCCGCCCCCGCGCCGGTGCTGCGGCGGCTGTTCGACAAGGCCAAGTTCGCCATCTCGACCGAGGAAACGCGCTATTATCTGAACGGCGTCTATCTGCATGTCTCGCAGTCCGAGGACGGGCCGGTGCTGCGCGCGGTGGCGACTGACGGTCACCGGCTGGCGCGGATCGACGCGGCGCTGCCCGATGGTGCGGGCGACATGCCGGGCGTGATCGTCCCGCGCAAGACCGTGGGCGAGTTGCGCAAGCTGTTGGATGACGACGACATGCAGATTGCCGTGTCGGTCAGCGAAACCAAGGTGCGCTTTGCCACGCCGCAGATCACCCTGACATCGAAGGTGATCGACGGCACCTTCCCGGACTATTCCCGCGTCATCCCGATGGGCAACACCCGCCGGCTTGAGGTTGACGCCGCCGATTTCGCAAAGGCCGTCGACCGCGTGGCCACTGTCAGCAGCGAACGGTCGCGCGCCGTCAAGCTGTCGCTGGACGAGGATCGGCTGGTGTTGTCGGTCAACGCCCCCGATGCCGGTGCCGCCGAGGAAGAGTTGGCCGTGGCCTATGCCGATGAGCCGCTGGAAATCGGTTTCAACGCCAAATACCTGCAAGAGATCGCCAGCCAGGTGGATCGGGAAAACGCGGTGTTCCTGTTCAATTCCTCCAGCGACCCGACGCTGATGCGCGAAGGCGGCGACATGTCGGCGGTTTACGTCGTGATGCCGATGCGCGTGTAATCGCCCGTTCCGGGCGATGGCTCCGGCGGGGATATCTGGACCAAGAAGAAAGGGCGGGGCGTGCTGTCCGGGCTGACGCTGACGCTGTTTCGGTCGCACCGGCGGCTGGTGCTGCCGCTGGACGGCCGGCCGGTGGCGATCTGGGGTCCGAATGGTGCGGGCAAGACCAACATCCTTGAGGCCGTGTCGATGCTGTCGCCGGGCCGTGGCCTGCGCCGCGCTGCGCCCGAGGATCTGGCGATGCGCGGCGGGCCGGGGTGGAAGATCACCGGCCTGACCGCCAGCGACGAGATCGAGACCTTTGCCGAGGGCGGCGCGCGCGTCGTGCGTGTGAATGGCAAGGCGGTTTCGCAGGTGGCGCTTGGGCGGCTGATGCGGATGGTCTGGCTGGTGCCCGCCATGGACCGGCTGTGGATCGAGGCCGCCGAGGGGCGACGGCGGTTTCTGGATCGGCTGACGCTGAGTTTCGCCCCCGATCACGCCGAGGCCGTGCTGGCCTATGACAAGGCCATGCGCGAACGGAACCGACTGTTGCGCGACGATATTCGGGACGACCGCTGGTATGGCGCGCTTGAGGCGCGGATGGCCGAGGAGGGGGCGCGGATCGCCGCCAACCGGGCCGCCGCGCTGGATCGGGTGCTGGCCGCGCAGCAGGGGGCCGCGACTGCCTTTCCCGCTGCCGACCTCGCCATCGAGACCGGTGAGGCGCAACCCGCCGAGGCCCTGGCCGCCGCCCGCGACCGGGATCGCGTCGCCGGGCGCACGCTGGAAGGCCCGCATCGCGCCGACCTGGCAGCCGTCTATCGCGCCAAGGCGCAGCCCGCCGCGCTGTGTTCCACGGGCGAGCAAAAGGCTCTGCTGATCTCGGTCGTGCTGGCCAATGCGCGCGCCTTGGCGGCGCAGACGGGGGCGCCGCCCGTCCTGCTGCTGGATGAGGTTGCGGCCCATCTGGATGCCGACCGCCGCGCCGCGCTGTATGATGAAGTTTGCGCGCTTGGTGCGCAGGCCTTCATGACCGGCACCGGGGCCGAGCTGTTCGACGGCCTGCAAGGGCGCGCGCAGGGCTTCGAGGTGGGGGAAGCGGGTGGCGTCTCGGGGGTCGTGGACCAGTGGCGCAACCCCTAAATCTTGTGTCCCGGACGTGACATTGACGGGCCGAACCACTATAAGATGCGGACCAGGAACAAAGGCGCGGACGCATGGCCGAAGACAATAACAAGCCCGAAGAATACGGTGCGGATTCCATCAAGGTTCTCAAGGGGTTGGAGGCCGTTCGCAAGCGTCCGGGCATGTATATCGGCGACACCGACGATGGGTCGGGTCTGCATCACATGGTCTATGAGGTGGTCGATAACGGCATTGACGAAGCCCTGGCCGGTCATGCCGATTTCGTCCATGTCAAGATCCATGCCGATCACAGCGTCAGCGTGCGCGACAATGGCCGTGGCATACCCACCGACATGCACCCGACCGAGGGCGTCAGCGCCGCCGAGGTCATCATGACCCAGCTTCATGCTGGCGGTAAGTTCGATTCCAACAGCTACAAGGTGTCGGGCGGTCTGCACGGCGTCGGCGTGTCGGTGGTCAACGCGCTGTCCGATTGGCTGGAGCTGCGTGTCTGGCGCGGCGGCAAGGAGCATTACGCCCGCTTTGAACATGGCGCGACAGCCGAAGCCCTGCGCGTGGTCGGCGATGCCGTGCCGGGGCAAAAGGGGACCGAAGTCCGGTTTCTGGCCTCGGCCAAGGTGAACGACCCGAACGGCACCTTCTCGAACCTCGATTACAGCTTCAAGACCCTGGAAAACCGGCTGCGCGAACTGGCCTTTCTGAACAGCGGCGTGCGCATCATTCTTGAGGACGACCGCCCGGCCGAGCCGCTGCGATCGGAACTGTATTACGAAGGCGGCGTGCGCGAGTTCGTGAAATATCTGGACCGGTCCAAGACCAGTGCGATGCCCGCGCCGATCTTCATCACCGGTGAGCGCGGCGGCATCGGGGTCGAAGTCGCGATGTGGTGGAACGACAGCTACCACGAAACTGTGCTGCCCTTTACCAACAACATTCCGCAGCGCGATGGCGGCACCCATCTGGCCGGTTTCCGCGCCGCACTGACGCGGGTGATCAACGCCTATGCGCAATCCAGTGGCATCGCCAAGCGCGAAAAGGTCGATTTCACCGGCGATGACGCGCGCGAGGGGTTGACCTGCGTGCTGTCGGTCAAGGTGCCCGACCCCAAGTTTTCCAGCCAGACCAAGGACAAGCTTGTCAGTTCCGAGGTGCGGCCGGCGGTCGAAAACCTGGTGAACGAAAAGCTGTCGGAATGGTTCGAGGAGAACCCCTCCGAGGCCAAGATCATCGTCGGCAAGATCATCGAGGCCGCCCTTGCGCGCGAGGCTGCCCGCAAGGCGCGCGAACTGACCCGCCGCAAGACTGCGATGGATGTGGCCAGCCTGCCCGGCAAGCTGGCCGATTGTCAGGTGAAAGACCCCGCCGAGGCCGAATTGTTCATCGTCGAGGGTGACAGCGCCGGTGGTTCTGCCAAGCAGGGCCGCGACCGCAAGAACCAGGCCGTTCTGCCACTGCGCGGCAAGATCCTGAACGTGGAACGCGCGCGGTTCGACAGGATGCTGTCCAGCGATCAGGTCGGCACGCTGATCACCGCGCTTGGCACCGGCATCGGGCGCGACGAATTCGCGCTGAACAAGCTGCGTTACCACAAGATCGTCATCATGACCGATGCCGATGTGGACGGCGCGCATATCCGCACGCTGCTGCTGACCTTCTTCTTCCGTCAGATGCCGTCGCTGATCGAGGCGGGGCACCTGTATATTGCCGAGCCGCCGCTGTACAAGGTCGCGCGCGGCAAGTCCGAGGTTTATCTGAAGGATCAGGCCGCGCTGGAACAATATCTGATCGCCCAAGGGGTTGAAGGCGCGATCCTGCGTCTGGCCAGTGGTGAGCAGATCAGCGGCGCCGACCTGATCCGGCTGGTCGAGGATGCGCGCAGCGTGCGCCGCATCCTGCGTGCCTTCCCCACCCATTATGCCCATCATATCCTGGAGCAGGCGGCGATCGCCGGGGCCTTCCGCGCCGGTCAGGTCGATGCCGATGCGCAGGGCACCGCCGATGCGGTGGCCCGGCGGCTGGATCAGGTGGCGCTGGAATATGAACGCGGCTGGCAGGGCCGTCCGACCCAGGATCACGGCCTGCGCTTCACCCGGATGCTGCGCGGCGTCGAGGAGGCGCGCGTGCTGGACGGTGCGGTCCTGCGTTCAGGCGAGGCGCGGCGTCTTGGCGCGCTGTCCGACAAGCTGTCGGAAGTCTATGCCGGCCCTGCCGCCTTGCTGCGCAAGGATCGCGAAATCCCGATCCATGGCCCGGTCACCCTGCTTGAGGCGATCCTGGATGAGGGCGAAAAGGGCCTGAGCCTGCAACGCTACAAGGGCCTGGGTGAGATGAACCCGGAACAGCTGTGGGAAACCACGCTGGACCCCTCGGCCCGGACTCTGTTGCAGGTCAAGATCGACGATCTGGCCGAGGCGGACGACATCTTCACCAAGCTGATGGGCGATGTCGTCGAACCCCGGCGCGAGTTCATCCAGCAGAACGCGCTGAGCGTCGAAAACCTGGACGTCTAGAGCGCCATCCGGTCGCGCAGCGCGCCATGCAGGGCGGGCGGCGCGGCCCAGATGCCATCGTTCTGCGCTGCGGGGCCGTTGAAGCGCAGCGGCTGGCCGCGCGCATCGGTGACCCGCGCCCCGGCCTGCGCGGCGATCAGCGACCCGGCGGCGATGTCCCAATCCCAGGTCGGGCGGAACGACAGGATGCCGTCAAAGCGCCCTTCCGCCACCAGGCACAGCCGCCAGGCGATCGAGGGGCAGAACACCCGTTCAAAGGCGGGGGCGTCGCCCCGCCAATGCTCGGCCGACAGGCTGGCCTTGGTGGTCAGGATTTGTGCGCCCGCCACCCCCGCGCGCGCCGACACCGCGATCGGCTGGCCGTCGCGGGTCGCGGGGCCGCCCGCCTGCGCGGCATAAAGCCGGTCGCGGATCGGCAGATAGACGACGGCGGCAATCGGCTGGCCGTCCTCGACCACGCAAAGCGCATGGGAAAAGCTGTCCTGACCCTCGATAAAGGCACGGGTGCCGTCGATCGGGTCGATGACGAAACTGCGCCGGGCATGGGCGCGGCGGTCGTCCGGGGGGCTTTCCTCGGACAGCCAGCCGTAATCGGGGCGGGCCTCGCGCAGGATGCGTTCCAGCACGGCGTTGACGGCCAGGTCGGCTTCGGTCACCGGGCCTGCGCCGCCGTCCTTTTCCCAGGCGCGGGCGGCGTTGCGAAAGAACGGGCGCACGGTGTCGCCCGCCGCCCATGCCGCCGCGATCAGCAGATCCAGGTCAGGCCCCGGCAAGCGTCAGCCCCTCGACCAGCAGGCTGGGCACGACCTGCGACAGATGCGTGCGGGCATCATTCGCGGGGGTCAGCCGCATCAGCATGTCGCGCAGATTGCCGGCGATGGTGGTTTCGTTCACCGCATAGGCAATCTGGCCGTTTTCCACCCAGAAGCCCGCCGCGCCGCGCGAATAATCGCCGGTCGTGGCATTGATCGAGGCCCCCAGGAATGAGGTCACGATCAGCCCGGTCCCCATGTCGCGGATCAGATCGTCGCGGCTGGCCGCCCCCTGCGTCAGCGCCACATTCGAGACGCTGGGCGCCGGCGCGCTGCCGGTGCCGCGCGCTGCACTGGCGGTTGAGGTCATGCCCAGCTTGCGCGCCGTCGCCAGATCCAGCGTCCAGCCCATCAGACGGCCATCCCGCACGATATGGCGCGGGCGCGTCGCCAGCCCCTCGGCATCAAAGGGGCGCGAGCCGGTGCGGCGGGCGCGGTGCGGATCCTCGAACAGGTCCAGCCCGGTGGGCAGCACCGGCTGATCCAGCGCCTCGCGCAGCCACGACGCCCCGCGCGCAATCGCCAGCCCGTTGACCGCCGCCAGCAGATGCCCGATCAGCCCGGCGCTGATGCGTTCGTCAAACAGCACCGGAAACGCCCCGGTCGGCGCCTTGCGCGCACCCGCGCGCGCCACGGCCCGGTCGCCCGCCAACTGGCCGATGGCCTCGGGCGCCGGCAGATCGGCGGCGAACACCCGCCCCTCGGCGGCCATGTCGCGTTCCATCGCGGTGCCCTGTCCGGTGATGGCAATGGTCGAAACCGCATGGCCCGACCGGCCATAGCCGCCCGCAAAACCATTGCTGGCCGCCATGAACAGCCGACGACGTGAGAATGAAGCCGAGGCGGATTCGACCTGCGACACGCCCGCCACCGCAGCGGCGGCGGCTTCGGCCCGTTCGGCCAGGGCTTGCAGATCGGCAGGGTCCGGGTCGGCGGCCGGATCTTCCAGTTCCAGCCGCCCCGCATCGCGGTCGGCGGCCAGATCGGCGGGATCGGCCAGCCCCACATGCGGATCGCGCGGCGCGTCCTTGGCCATGGCGACGGCGCGTTCGGCCATTTCCGCCAAGGTGTCGGCCCGCGTGGATGAGGAGGACACGCAGGCCTGCCGCCCGTCGATCAGCACCCGTAGGCCCAGATCGACGCCCTCGGCGCTGTCGGCCTGTTCCAGCCGCCCACCCCGGACATCGATCGAGACCGACCGCCCGGCCACCGCCAAAGCGTCGGCCTGTTCAGCCCCCGCCCGCCGCGCCGCATCCAGCAGCGCGGCGGTCAGACTTTCAAGATCTGCCTGCATCCGCGTTACTGGATGCGCTGATCGTTGGCATAGATGCCGCCGTCTTCGCGGAACTCGACCTTCGAGGTCAGGCCACCCTTGCCATCGGCGGTCGCGAACAGCGCCAGCATCATGCGGAAGCCCGCCACCTGATCTTCCGGGACAAAGCCCATGGCGACCAGATTATCCAGCAGCGCGTCAACACCGGTGGCGCGGGCCTCGATCGTGCCGACCGGCAGGACGCCCTGTTCGGCCATATCAGGCTCGGCTGCCTCGGGATCGGTGGCGTCCGGCGTGTTCTTGGTGCCAGCGTCGCCCGACATGCCGTCCATGCCCGACATGCCGTCCATGCCTTCCATCCCCTCGGTCGCGGGCGGCGTGGGCGCAGGCAGGAACTTCAGCGCGCCATTCGCGGTCAGGCTGGCCCCAACGGCGCTGATCGCCAGCGACTTGATGTCCAGCGTCTGCGGATCAAACGGCACATCGCCGTTTTCGGGCGCCATCGTCGCCGGATCGAAAAGATCGGCGGTCAGCTTGGTCAGACCGGCCAGGTTGATGTCCAGATTGATCGGATCCCGCGGCAGCTTCTGTTCGGGGTCGAACATTGCCCACAGCCCGTCCGAGAAGGTCAGCCCGGTCATCCCGAACCGGACCCCATAGGGCGCGGCGGTGTCGGATTTCACCAGCGGCATGGTCAGGCCCATCACTGCCTTCCCCACACCATATTCCATCGGGAAGGGCAGGCTGGCCATCGTCAGCGTGGCCTTGCCGCCGTTGCTTTGCAGGTCATAGTTCATGCCCGCCTGCGACATCTGAAAGCTGCCGCTGCCGCCATTGTCGGTGCCGTTCAGGCTGCCGTTGTTGTCGCTGCCATCCTCATTCTTTCCGGCAAAGGTCGCGGTGATGGTGCCCGGGCCATAGGTCATGGTGCCCTGCACATCCATCCCGGCGTGAAGCGCGGCGTTCAGATCTTCGGCGTTGACGCCCGCGGGCAGCAGCGTGGTGCTGTCCATCGCCAGGTCGGTCAGCGTCCAGTTCAGGTCGAAGGTGCCGTCACTGTCGGGGTCTTCGCCCTTCATCGCCACCGACGCGCCCTTGGATTTCAGCGCCGCGACGACCTTTTGGCCGCTGGCCTGATCCATCACATAGGTGCCGGTCGTGTCGGTCAGCGTCGCGGTCAGTCCCATCGGCACCGGCTTGCCATCCTCGGCCACCTCATCGATCGAAAGCGTGACGGTCGGCATCTTGACGTCGTAATTCATCATCTCGGGCCGACCCGAAACGACCGAGGTCATGCCCGACTGCACCAGCTTGCCCTTGGCCTCGGTCGGTTTGCCTTCGGCATTCTCGCCGGTGAACACAAAGTCCGAGGTCTCGGCCATGGTCACCTCCACCCGACCATCGCCCATGTCGCGCAGGCTGATCTGCGGCAGGGTGATGGTGGCCTTGCCGTCCTCGGGCGAGTTCACGGGGGCGGAGGATTCCATGACGACATCGGTCAGCAGCAGGGTATCGCCTTGCTGGCTGCGCGCGCCTTCGGTCACGGTCACGCCGCTGGCCTTGTAATAGTCCAGCCAAGACTGCCAGACCTGTTCGGGGGTAACATCGGCCCAGGCGGTGCCGCCCATCAACGCAAAAGCCGCCACCCCGGCGGTCAACCGCATCCGCATCGTCATTCCAATACCTCTTTTTCCGCTTGCCCCGCGACCATCTGGTCAAGGCCATTCCAGTTGTGCCACATCGTCACTGACGCGCCAAGTTCCACGATCACGGGGGGCAGTGACATGATCGTCATCACAACCGACCAAGGTGTCACGACGGTGACGCTGAACCGCCCCGACAAGGCCAATTCGCTGACCCGCGACATGCTGGAGGCCGTCGAGACCGCCGCACGCCAGGCCGCCACCGATCCCGACCTGCGCGCCTTTGTGCTGACCGGCGTGGGGCGGGTGTTTTCGGCTGGGGCCGATCTGGATCAGGCGCGGGCCGGGTTGGCCACCGATGCCGTCTGGGAACGGCTGTCGGCGGCGGTCGCGGCGCTGCCCTGCCTGACCATTGCGGCGCTGAACGGCACCTGCGCGGGCGGCGCGTTGGGGATGATGCTGGCCTGCGATCTGCGCATCGCCGTGCCGGGGGCCGCGTTCTTTTACCCGGTGATGCGGCTTGGCTTTCTGCCGCAGCCATCTGACCCGCGGCGGATGGCGGCGCTGATCGGCCGGTCACGCAGCGCGATGATCCTGATGGCGGGGCAGAAGATCGGCGCGGAGGAGGCCCTGTCCTGGGGCCTGATCGACCGCATCGTCCCCGAGGGCGATCTGGGCCAGGCCGTCGCCAGCCTGACCGAGGCTGTCCGCGCGGCGCCCCCGGGCCATGCCGCGCGGATCAAGGCGATGATCGCGGATCAGGCGTAGACCGATTCACGTCCGAAATGCTTGACCAGCAGGTAGTAAAGCACCGGGCGGAACTTCGACCGGTTCGACCGGCCATAGGTCTCGATCGCGGCGTCGATGCCGGCGTCCAGCTCGGGTCCGTCCTTCAGGCCCAGCTTCTTGATCAGGAAGTTCTGCTTGATCGTGTCCAGTTCGGATTGCTGGCTGGCGGCCACCAGCTCGGCATCGCTGCGATAGATCGCCGGGCCGCAGCCGATGGTCACTTTGGTCAAAAGGTCCATATCCGGCGTCATGCCGCATTTGTCCTTCAGATCGGCTGCGTATTTTGCGATCAGCTCGTCGCGCTTGCCCATGTCCGTCTCCACTGTCGTTGATGCGCCCGCGCAAGACCGCAACAGGCCCAGGCAGATTAACCCAGTTTAATCGCATGACAATGTGGCAGATCGCGGCAGCGGCGCAAAACCGGGGGGAAAATCGCCACCCGGTTCCACGGAGCGGGTTCACAGGCGGGGGCGGTCGGTCTATGTCGCGGCCATGTCACAGCCGCTTAAACCCCGCCGAACGCCCCGCACTGCCGCGCCCCGCGCCTGGCAAAGGATGCTGTCGGGGCGCAGGCTGGATCTGCTGGATCCCACGCCGATGGATATCGAGGTCGCCGACATCGCGCATGGGCTGGCATTCGTCGCACGCTGGAACGGGCAGACGCAGGGCGACTGGCCCTATTCGGTGGCCGAACATTCGCTGCTGGTGGAGCGGATCTTTACCCGCGCCAATCCCGATTGCGGGCCGGTCTGGCAATTGGCGGCGCTGCTGCATGACGCGCCTGAATATGTGATCGGCGACATGATCAGCCCGGTCAAGGCGGCGGTCGGGGCGGGATATGCGGCGCTGGATCAGCGGCTGACGGCAGCGATCCACCGCCGCTTTGGCCTGCCCGCGCAGATCCCCGCGCCGATCAAGGCCGCGATCAAGCGCGCCGATGGCATCTCGGCCTGGATGGAGGCGACCGCCATCGCGGGCTTTTCGCAGGCCGAGGCCGACCGGCTGTTCACCCAGCCCCCGACGGGGCTGGTTGATGGGATGGCGATCGCCCTGCGTCCGCCGGCGCAGGTGCGGGCCGATTACATCGCCCGCCATGCGGATCTGCTGGCCGCCATCGACGGCCAGCAAAAGGGCTGATTACACCGTCAGATCGTCCAGGCCCTTGCCGGCGGCCAGGGCCTCATTCACCCAGGCGGGGCGACGGCCACGGCCTGACCAGGTTTCCGACGGATTGGCCGGATTGGCATATTTCGCCGCACGCGGCGCGTTGGCGCGACGCTTGCGCCCGGCGCCGGTCAGATCGGCCAGGCTATAGCCCAGTTCGCGGGCCTTTTCCTCAAGCCGGGTCAGCGCCTCACGGCGCTTGCGATCCTCGAACGAGGCAATGGCGCGGTCGATCCGGCCGCGCAATTCGCGCAATTCGGACAGCGACAGATCGTCAAGATTCAGGTTCATTTCCGGTCCCCAAAATGGTCATTGCCGGCAGATAATACCAGCCGGCCCGAAAATGCAAGGCAACCGAAAATGGTTAACGCGGACTGCGCTTTGACAGAATGCGCTGCAATGTCCGGCGATGCATCGAAAGCCGCCGGGCGGTTTCGCTGACATTGCGATCACATTGTTCATAGACGCGCTGGATATGTTCCCAGCGAACCCGATCGGCCGACATCGGATTTTCCGGCGGCGGCGGCAGCGTTTCGCCACGCACCAGCAGCGCATTCATGATGTCATCTGCATCGGCAGGTTTCGACAGATAATCCGTCGCGCCCAATTTGACCGCCGCCACGGCGGTCGCAATCGCGCCATATCCGGTCAGCACGATAATGCGCGCATCGGGGCGGCGCTCGCGCAGGGCCTCGACCACGTCAAGGCCGTTGCCGTCCTCAAGCCGCAGGTCGATCACCGCATAGGCCGGGGGCGCGGCGCTGACGGCGGCCTTGCCATCCGCCACGCTTTCCGCGGTGCGCGTCTGAAAACCACGCTTTTCCATCGCCTTGGCCAGGCGCTGCACGAACACCGCATCATCATCGACCAACAGCAGGCTGCGATCTGGGCCTAGGTCGGTTTGGGCGCTGTCGGTCATCATGTCCTCGGATGGCTTTGCGCCAATCTAGGCAGCATGGCGAGCAAGGTCAAATCGTCCCCCGTCAGGAGGCCGCCTTGACGAAGCATTCCACCCGGTCGGCCATCTGCTGCGGGCTGACGTCGCGGTTGAAAAACTCGACAAAGCCGGTTTTCGGAAGCACCAGATAGGTCTGCGTCGAATGATCGACCAGATAATAATCGTCATCCGGGCTTTGCGCCTTGTAATAGGTGCGATAGGCGCGGCTGGCGGCGGCCACCTGTTCGGGGCTGCCGGTCAGGCCGATCATTTTCGGATGCAGCGCATCAGTGAAATCGCGCACCACCTCGGGCGTGTCGCGCGCGGGGTCGACCGAGATGAACACCGGCGTCACATCCATGCCTTTTTCCTCAAGCAGGGTCGCGGCTTCGGCATTGCGGGCACTGTCCAGCGGGCAGACATCGGGGCAGAATGTGTAACCGAAATACAGCAGGCTGGGCTTGGTAAACACTTCCTGATCGGTGACGGTCTTTCCGTTTTCATCGACCAGTGTGAACGGCCCGCCGATCGCGCCGCCGCCCGACACGACCCCCTGGCGGCATTGCGCAAAGGCATCGGCGCTGGCGCCGCCCCGGTTGACGGCCCACCAGCCCGCCCCCAATCCGATCAGCGCAAGCGCGGTGGCGGCAATCGCGGCGGTGCGAGGGGTCAGCGTCATGGCGGTTCCTTTCCGGCTGCGGCCGATCCGCCAACTGCGGCATTTCGGCCCACATATTGATCGCCTGCCCGGCAGCATCTATCAATCCCTGTCGGGGCGCGAATTCGGGGCGCGAATTGTCGCATCCGGCGCCTATCTTTCGCGGGGCGCCCCGCAGCGTGACAGAAATGACAGCGACCGATGACTTGCAGCCCGTGCTAAGCGGCGAACGGATCCGCCTGCGCACGCTGATCCTGCTGCGCTGGACGGCGGCCATCGGGCAGTCGGCGGCGCTGCTGGTGGCCTGGCACCGGTTTGACATCGACATCCACCTGTGGCCCAGCCTGATCGCCGTCGGCGTGCTGATGGCGGCCAATCTGGCGATCATGGCGCTGTATCCCGCCCGCCGCCGCCTTTCGGAATCCGAGGCGCTGGCCATGCTGGTCCTTGATACGGTGCAACTGGTGGTGCTGCTGGGGCTGACCGGCGGGATGCACAATCCCTTTGCGCTGCTGGTGCTGGCGCCGGTGACGATTGCCGCGACCGCGCTGCGCAGTCGGCAGACGGTCGCTTTGGGCGCGCTGACGGTGGTTCTGGTCACCGCCCTGGCGATCTGGGCGCCGCCGATGGCTTTGCGCGATGGCGGGGTGATCGCCATGCCCGCCGAAGTGGCCTTCGGGCATTGGCTGGCGGTGGTGATCGGCGTCGTCTTCCTTGGCCTTTACGCGCGCCGTGTCGCGGTCGAGATGCAGGCGATGGAGCAGGCGTTGTTCGCCACCCAGCTTGCCTTGTCGCGCGAACAACGGCTGTGCGATCTGGGCGGCGTGGTGGCCGCCGCCGCGCATGAGCTGGGCACCCCGCTGGCCACGATCAAGCTGGCCAGTGCCGAACTGGCCAGCGACCTGCGCCGGGTCGCGCCGGATCATCCCGATCTGGCGCAGGATGCCGCGCTGATCCGGTCCGAGGCCGACCGATGCAGCGCCATCCTGCGCGACATGGGCCGCATCGGCCGCGACGATCTGCACCTGCGCCACGCCCCTCTGGCCGCGCTGCTGGCCGAAGCCGCCGAGCCGCATCAGGCCCGCCGCGCCGGTATTACCGTTTCGTTTCAAGAGCATGGAGACGGCGGGCTGATCGTTCAGCGGATGCCCGAATTGATCCATGGCCTGCGCAACCTGATTCAGAACGCGGTCGATTTCGCGCGCGGCCATGTCTGGATCGACAGCGACTGGACCGACAGCCAGTTGCGGCTGCGCATCACCGATGACGGTCCGGGCTTTCCGCCGCAGATCCTGTCGCAGATCGGCTATCCGTTTCTGGGTCAGCGGCGCGGCAGCGAACGGCCGGGCTATGACGGCATGGGCCTGGGCCTGTTCATTGCCAAGACGTTGCTGGAACGCAGCGGCGCGCGGCTGCGCTTTGCCAATGCCGCCGATCCGTTCCTGACCGATGCCGAGAACCAGGGCCGGACCGGCGCGGTGGTCGAACTGGTCTGGCCGCGCAACCGGATTGAGGCCGCGCCGCCCCCCGGTGGCTTGGGCCGCAACCCCTCCATGCCCGAATAACCGTCCCCGGTTAACCCCGTCTTAACCCTTGATCGGCCAGTGTCCGACCGGGACAGACATATAACCGGGGCGAATCATGGCACAAAACTGGGTGCTGGCCGGGCTGATCGTGATGACGGCGCTGGTCATGGCGGTGATACCGCAACTTCTGGCGCGCATCCGATTGCGCCATAACCGCGCCCAGGCCGAGGCCGAGGCGGCGGCCCGTCAGACCGTCTTTCTGTTTGAGGGCGACCGTCTGATCGACGCCACGCCCGCGGCGCTGGATCTGCTGGGGGGGCTGCCGCCGGCGGCCTCGGACTGGTCGCGGCTGGTTGCCTATCTGGCGCCGCGCTTTCCGCAGGCCCTGGCCGATCTGGGCGGTGCGGGGCAGGGCGCGCAGGTGTTCGTGGGGGCTGATGCCGGTGGGGCCGCGCGGCTGCGCCTGAACCTCGACCGGCGCGATGACCGCTTGCGCGTCACGCTGACGGCTGTCGGCGCGCAGCCCGCCGCCGATCTGGCGCGGCTGGCCCAGGATGACGACACCGACCGGCTGCGCACGATGATCGAGGCTGCGCCGATCCTGTCCTGGCGCGAAACCGGTCAGGGTCAGGTAATCTGGGCCAACGCCGCCTATCGCGCGCTGGTTCTGGGGCCGGATGACGCCCATCCCTGGCCCTTGCCCACGCTGTTCGCGCCCTTCGACGCCCAGGCCATGCCCCGCCAGCAGGCACTTGGCGACACCGCGGCAAAGGGCCGCTGGTTCGATCTGCACGACGGTCCCGATACCGGCGACCGGCTGCGGTTTGCCATACCCGCCGATGCCGCCGTCCGCGCCGAGGGGCAACTGCGCGAGTTTGTGCAAACGCTGTCCAAGACCTTCGCCGATCTGCCCATCGGCCTGGCCGTCTTTGACCGTCAGCGCCGCTTGCAGGTGTTCAACCCGGCGCTGACCGATCTGACCACGCTGGGGGCCGCCTTCCTGTCTGCACGGCCCAGCTTCGAGGACTTCCTCGACCGCCTGCGCGAGGCGCGGATGATGCCCGAACCCAAGGATTATCGCGGTTGGCGCCAGCGGCTTGTCACGCTCGAGGCGGCAGCGGCGGCGGGCTATCACTGCGAAACCTGGTCGCTGCCGGGCGGGCAGACCTATCGCGTGACCGGTCGCCCGCATCCGGGGGGCGCCATCGCCTTCCTGATCGAGGATATCTCGACAGCGATGCGCCTGACCCGCCAGTTCCGGGCCGAGATCGACCTGGGCCGCGAGATTCTGGATCATCTTGACCTGCCGCTGTGCGTGATTTCACGCGAGGGAGGCGTGGTGACCGCCAATGCGGCGGCGCGCGCCCTCGTCCCCGCATTGGCGGGCGATCACGCGCAATGGGCGGTCTTGGCCGATTGCGCGCAGCCTGACGCGCGCGACGCACTTGGGGCGGCGATCGGCGCCCATGCCAATTGGCACGGGGTGCTGACGTTTCCCGGTCATCGGCAAGTGACCGCGCAGGCCGGGCCGATTGCGGGCGGCATGTTGCTGGTGCAGCTGACGCCGCTGCCCGCCGCGACCCCGCCGATGGGCGCCGCCGCGCGCCAGGCCCGCGCGATGGCGGCCGTGGCCCGCCGTCGCGTCCAGGCCCCGTCGCCCGCACCTGAAGCCCTTGCGCAGCCCGACATCGCCAAGCCAGATGCGGCCTTGGCCGACACAGCCCTGGCATCCGCTGGCTTTGCCGAGGCGGCGCCGGGCTTTCCCTTCCGCTCACCCGCGATGGTGATGCGACCGCAGACGACAGCCTGAACGACCTCGCGCCAAGGGCGGAGCGCGGAGGGCAGGGCGCGACCGCGGTGGCGGGACGGATAGCGCGAGGTCGGCGCGGCTGCCGGGGGCGATGGCAGTGCGGCGGCGGCTGGCGGCGGCGGGCGGGTGGCAAGGTCCGTCGGCCTTCCCTCAGGCGGGGCGGGGCGCTAAGACGGGGCATGAGCTGCGCCCCCGTTGACCTGACCCTGGCTTTGCCCGACCCCGCCGCCAGCGATGCGCTGGCCCTGGCGATCGAGCCATGGCTGCGACCGGGGGATACGCTGCTTTTGAACGGCCCGGTCGGGGCTGGGAAATCGCACCTCGCCCGCGCCCTGATCGCAGCGCGGCTGGCCCGGCACGGCCAAGCCGAGGATATCCCCTCGCCGACCTTTACCCTTGTGCAGACCTATCAGGCTGCGGCGGATGAGATCTGGCACGCCGACCTTTATCGCCTGACCGGCCCGGACGAGGTTGCCGAACTGGGGCTGGATCAGGCGATGGGGCAGGCGATCTGCCTGATCGAATGGCCTGACCGACTAGGCGATGGGACACCGCCCGAGGCGCTGCACGTTGATCTGACGGTCGTCGAATCGGCGGGCGCCGCGCTGCCTGGTCGCCGTGCCCGGCTGGTTGGCCCGGCCCGCTGGGCGCCCATGCTGGGGGTGGCGGCGGTGGCCGTGGCGCGGTCGGTGCAGATCAGCGCCTTTCTGGCGCGTCATCACTGGGGTGACGCCGCCCGTCAGCCGCTGGCTGCCGATGCCTCGGCCCGGCGCTATCTGCGGCTGTGGCGAGACGATGGCCGCCGCGCGATCCTGATGGACGCCCCGCCCGGCACCTGCGGATCACCCGCGCCCTTCCTGCGGATGACCGACTGGCTGCGCGGCCACGGCTACAGCGCGCCCGAGGTTCTGGCCGCAGACCCCGAAACCGGTCTGATCCTGCTTGAGGATCTGGGCGACCGCCTGCTGGCGCACGAGCTGGCGCGGCTGCCCCAGCCGCAGCCGACCGACCAGAGCCACGACGGTGACCAGGCTGACACTGTGTGGAAAGGCGCTGGCGAACCTGACCGCACCGGGACGGGCGCCAACCGCCCCAACGAACCGTGCCATGACGGCGACAAGGCCGACGCCGCAGCGGAGGGCGCAGCGAAGGGCACTGGCGAACCTTTGGCAGCACCCGACGGTGCCGTAACCAGTAACCTTCACCCTACCGCGCAGGCGGCGCGCGCCGGGCGGCTGTTCCCACATCCCGACCGGCCCCAATGCGGCATTGTGAATGCCGATCTGCCCGGCGGTGAACCGGACCGAATGCCGCCCGACGATCCGGCAGTGCCGCGAACCACGCCCCCGGCGCAGCCCCTGTCCGAGCCGGCGGCCTATCGCGCGTTGACATTGCTCCTGGCCGATCTGCACCGCCACGCCCCGCCCGACGGTCTGACCGTCCTGACGCCCGAGGCGCTGGGGCAGATGACCCGCATCGCCGTCGATTGGTATGCCACCGCGCAGCCCGGCGACAGTGCCCCCGGCACCAGCCCCGCCGCCGACGCGCTTGAGGCCGCGATCCGCGCCGCCGCCGACCGGCTTCTGGACGGCGCCATGGTGCTGGCGCTGCGCGACTTTCACGCTGAAAATATCATTCTGATGGATCGCCCCGGCTCCGCCGCGCTTGGCCTTCTGGATTATCAGGACGCGGTTCTGGCGCATCCGGCCTATGATCTTGCCTCGGCCCTGCAGGACGCGCGGCGCGACGTGCCGCCCGCCATCGAGGCCGCCGAGCGCGCGCATTATGCCGCCCTGACCGGGGCCGATCCCGACCGCTTTGCCGCTGCCTATGCGCTGGTCGCGGCGCAGCGGAACCTCCGCATTCTGGGGGTGTTCGCGCGACTGTGCCGGGCAGGCGGCAAGGCCGGTTATGTCGCGCTGCTGCCGCGCGTCTGGGGATATGTCCAGCGCAACCTGGCGCATCCGGCGCTGGCCGATCTGGCGCGGGTCGTGGCCGCCCACCTGCCCGCGCCGACCGATGACCGACTGGATCAGATGAGGGCCGAATGCGGACAACACCCGATGCGCTGATGCTGTTTGCCGCCGGGCTTGGCACCCGCATGGGCGCGCTGACCGCGACCCGGCCCAAGCCGCTGATCCCGGTCGGCGGGCGCTGCCTGCTGGATCACGCGCTGGATCTGGCGCAGGGCGCGGGCCTGCCGCGCGTTGTGGCCAATGTCCACTACCTTCCCGATCAGATCCGCGCGCATCTGGCCGGGCGTGATGTGGCGATTTCGGATGAAACCGACAAGCTGCTGGAAACCGGGGGCGGCCTGCGCAAGGCTCTGCCCTTGCTGGGTGCGGGGCCGGTGCTGACGCTGAACACCGATGCGGTCTGGACCGGGCCGAATGTGCTGGCGGCGCTGCGCACGGCCTGGCGGCCCGGCATGGGGGCGCTGGTCGCGCTGGTGCCGCTGGACCGCGCCACCGGCCATCGCGGCAGCGGCGATTTCGCGCTGGATGATCAGGGCCGGATCACCCGCCCCGGCCCCTTTGTCTATACCGGCGCGCAGGCCATCGACCCCGCCGATCTGGCGCTGATCGATCAGGACGCCTTTTCGCTGAACCTGCTGTGGAACCGGATGATCGCACGGGGCCGGATGTTCGGCCTGATCCATCCCGGCGGCTGGTGCGATGTCGGCCAGCCCCAGTCGATCCCGCTGGCCGAGGCGCTCCTGGCGGGCGGCGCGCCATGATCCCGCCCGGCGTCCATGCGCTGCCGCCCGGTGCCGATTTCGCCCGGCTTCTGGTGCGTGGCCTGATTGCCGCGATGGCCGATCAGCCGCCCGAGGCGATGGCGCGCGTCACGCTGATCCTGAATGCCGGTCGGATGATGCGGTCGGTGCGGACAGCCTTCGCCGAGGCGGGCGCGGGCTTTCTGCCGCGCCTGCGGCTGGTCACCGATCTGGGCGCCGATCCGCGCCTGCCGTTCCCGCCCGCTGTGCCCTCCCTGCGCCGCCGGTTGGAGCTGGCGCAACTGGTCGCGCGGCTGACGGCGGGACAGGCGGATATGGCGGCGGGCACCTCGGTTCACGCGCTTGCCGACAGCCTGGCGGCGCTCTTGGCCGAGATGCAGACCGAGGGCGTGACCCCCGACCGCCTGGCCGCCATCGAGGTCGAAGGCCACGCCGCGCATTGGGATCGCAGCCTGCGGTTCCTGAACCTGATCGCGCCCTATTTCGACGATGGCGCCGCCCCCGATGCCGCCGCGCGTCAGGCCCGCGCCGTCGCCTGGCAGATCGCCGAATGGCAGCGCCGCCCGCCCGAAAATCCGGTGGTGATCGCAGGCTCTACCGGGTCGCGCGGGGCGACGCGCGATCTGATGGTGGCGATTGCCGGACTGGCGGGTGGCACGGTGGTGCTGCCGGGTTTCGACACCGACCTTCCCGATGCGGTCTGGGAGGCGCTGGACGGCGATCCCACCCCAGCCGAGGATCACCCGCAATACCGTTTTCGCCCGCTGTTGCAGTCGCTCGGCCTGCGCCCGTCGCAGGTGGGCCGATGGCTGGGGGCAGGGGCGCCCGTGCCCGAGCGCGCGGCGCTGGTGTCGATGGCGCTGCGCCCGGCACCGGTCACCGATCAATGGCTGGACGAGGGGCCGCACCTGCCCGATCTGGCCGCCGCCATGGCCGGGGTCACGCTGATCGACGCCCCCGACCCGCGATCCGAGGCCGGGGCGATTGCGCTGATCCTGCGCGATGCGGTCAATGCGGGGCAGCAGGCGGCGCTGATCAGCCCCGACCGGGTGCTGACGCGGCGGGTCGCCGCTGCGCTGGATCGCTGGGGCATCCGCCCCGATGACAGCGCCGGTGAGCCGCTGCCCCAGACCGCGCCGGGCCGCCTGATCCGCCATGTCGCCGCCGCTTTCGGTCGCCGGGTGGGGATCGAGACGCTGCTGGTGATTCTCAAGCATCCGCTGACGGCGGCGGGCGCGGCGCGCGGCGATCACCTGCGGCTGACCCGCGCGCTGGAACTGCATCTGCGCCGTCGCGGCCCCGCCTTCCCCGAGGGCGCGGCGCTGACCGCATGGGCCGCGCGGCGCGGCGATCCGGTGGCGGTGGCCTGGGCGGAGTGGCTGAGCCAGGTCTGCGCCGCGCTAAACCAGCCACCCGAGGCCGCGCCCTTGCCCGATTGGGTCGCCCGGCTTGACGCGGCCTTGGCGCTGATCGGTGGCGGCCCGATGGGCGAAACCGCGCTGTGGGATCAGGCCGATGGCCGCGCCGCCCGTGCCGTTCTGGACGGCCTGACCGCCGAGGCCGCGCATGGCGGCGCGATGTCGGCCCCCGATTTCGCCGATCTGCTGGGCGGCCTGCTGACCGGCCTGCGGGTGCCGCCGGTGATCGGCGTGCATCCGCAGGTGCAGTTCCTGGGCACACAAGAGGCCCGCGCGATCACCGCCGATCTGGTCATTCTGGGCGGGCTGACCGAAGGCAGTTGGCCCGCCGCGCCCGCGCCCGACCCTTGGCTCTCGCGGCCGATGCGGATGCAGGCGGGGCTGCTGCTGCCGGAACGGCGCATCGGCCTTCAGGCGCATGATTTCCAGCAAGCGGTGAACGCGCCGCGCGTGGTCATCAGCCATGCCCGCCGCGATGACGAGGCCGAGATGGTGCCATCCCGCTGGGTGTCGCGGATCGCGAACCTGCTGGGTGGGCTGCCGGATCGGGGAGGCCCGCAGGTGCTGGCGCAGGCGCGGGCGCGGGGTCAGGTCTGGCTGGATCTGGCCGCGCGGCTGGATCTGCCGCGCGACGATCTGCCGGTGGCGGTGCGCCAGCCCGCGCCGCGCCCCTCGCCCCGGCCGGGGGCGGCGCTGCGGCCGCGCGAACTGCCGGTCACCGACATCGCCCGGCTGCTGCGCGACCCCTATGCGATCTACGCCCGCCGCATCCTGCGCCTGCGCCCGCTGGACCCGATCCGGCCTTCGCCCGATGCGGCGCTGCGCGGCACCGCTCTGCATGACGTGATCGAGGCGTTCATCGCGCAGCGTCCCGACGGGGATGAGACCCCGGCGCAGGCCCGCGCCCGCCTGCTGAACCAGGCGGAGGCAGTGTTCGAGGCGACCGTTCCCTGGCCCGCGCAGCGCCGGTTCTGGCTGGCGCGCGTTGCCGGTTTCGCCGATGCGCTGATCGCCGCCGAGGCCGCGCGTCGCCCGCTGATCGCGGCATCGCATCTGGAGGCCGAGGCGCAGGGTCGAATGGTGCTGCCCGCGCTGGATTTCACCCTGACCGCACGGCCCGACCGGATCGACCTGCTGAACGATGGTACGGCGGCGATCTTTGACTACAAATCCGGCACACCGCCGTCGGAAACGCAGGCGCTGGCCTATGACCGGCAGCTTCTGCTTGAGGCGGTGATGGCCCGCGCCGGGGCCTTTGCCGCGCTGGATGGCCCGCGCGACGTCAGCGACCTGCGCTATATCCGCCTGGGCGGCGACGCGCGCGAGGTGGCCTTGCCCGTCGATCACGACACGCTGGACCGCATCGGGGATCAGTTGGCGGCGCTGATCGCGGCCTATGACGACCCGGCGCAGGGCTATACCGCGCGCCGCGCCATGCACCGGCTGACCGACCGCAGCGATTACGATCACCTGTCGCGCTTTGGCGAATGGTCGCTGGCCGATGACCCCGTGCCGCAGGACATGCCATGACCCAGCCCGCCTTTGACGCCGCCACCCTGGCCCAGGTACGGGCCGCGCATCCCGGCCGGTCCACCTGGCTGACCGCCAATGCGGGGTCGGGCAAGACCCGCGTGCTGACCGACCGCGTGGCGCGGCTTTTGCTGAACGGCGCCGATCCGGCGCGCATCCTGTGCCTGACCTATACCAAGGCCGCCGCCGCCGAGATGCAGAACCGCCTGCTGCGGCGGCTGGGCGAATGGGCGATGCTGCCTGCCGCCGATCTGACCCAGGCGCTGCTGGCCCTGGGTGAGGAGGCCCCCGACGACGCGGCTCTGGCGCGTGCCCGCCGCCTGTTCGCGCGCGCCATCGAAACGCCGGGCGGGCTGAAGATCCAGACGATCCACGCCTTTTGCGCGGGCCTCTTGCGGCGCTTTCCGCTGGAGGCCGGGGTGCCGCATCAGTTCACCGAGATGGACGACCGCACTGCCCGCCTGCTGGCCGCCGACATTCTTGAGGACATGGCCAGCGGCGATGACCGCGCCGTGCTGGACGATCTGGCGACGATCTTTGGCGGCGATGCGATCGACGGCCTGACCGGCGCGATCATCCGCCATGCCGCGGTGTTGTCGGCGGATCCGGCGCCCGATGATCTGCGCGCGGCGCTGGACCTGCTGCCCGGCTACGACGCCGCGCGGCTGACCGCCGAAGTGTTCCTGGGGGCCGAGGCCGACCTGTTCGCGGCGCTGATCCCGGTGCTGGCGGCGGCGGGCGGGAATGATCGAAAGCTGTCCGATCTGCTGTCCGGTCTGCCCATGCCCCTTGGCCTGACGGCCCTGCCCGCGCTGGAAGGGGCCTTGCTTTACGGCGCAAAAGCGAAGGCCGGGCCGTTCACCGCCAAGATCGGCGCGGTGCCGACCAAGGCCAGCCAAAAGGCGCTGCCACCCGCGGTCCTGGACCGCCTGAACGACCTGATGGCGCGGGTCGAGGCCGCCCGGCCGCGCCGCCTGGGGCTGCTGACGGCGGAACGCAGCCTTATCCTGCACCGCTTTGCCCGCGCCTTCCTCGCCCGCTACCGCGCCGCCAAGATGGCGCGCGGCTGGCTGGATTTCGACGATCTGATCACCCATGCCGGGCGGCTCTTGACCGACCCCTCGGTTGCCGATTGGGTGCTGTTCCGGCTGGATGGCGGCATTGATCACGTGCTGGTCGACGAGGCGCAGGACACCAGCCCCGGCCAGTGGCAGGTGATCGACCGGCTGACCGGCGAGTTCACAGCGGGCGAGGGCGCGCGCCGTCGCCCGCCCACGCTGTTTGTCGTGGGCGACCGCAAGCAGTCGATCTATTCCTTTCAGGGTGCCGACCTGACCGAGTTCGACCGCCGCCGCGCCGCCTTTCTGGAGGCCTTTGCCGCCGCGGGGCAGCCGATGCAGGATCTGACGCTGGCCCATTCGTTCCGATCCTCACCCGCGATCCTGACGGCGGTCGACGCGACCTTTGCCGAAGCCGCCGCCGGTCTGGGCGGTGCGCCGCATCACATCGCCTTTCACGGCGATCATCCGGGCCGGGTCGATCTGTGGCCTGCGATTGTGGGCGATGATGCCGAAAAGATCCGCGATTACGATGATCCGGTCGACCTGAAGGCCCCGGACCGCCCGGCGATCGAACTGGCGCGGCTGATCGCGGCCCGCATCCGGGCGATGATCGACAACCGCGAACAGGTGCCGGGCCGTGGTCCCGCCGATCCGCCGCGCCCGATCACCGAAGGCGACGTGCTGATCCTGGTGCAGCGAAGGTCCGATCTGTTCGGCGCCATCATCGCCGAATGCAAGGCCGCCGGGCTGGCCGTGGCCGGGGCCGACCGGCTGAAGCTGGCGGCCGAAATCGCCGTGCGCGACATTCGCGCGGCACTGTCGGTGCTGGCGACGCCCGATGACGACCTTGCCTTGGCCGAGGTGCTGCGCTCACCCCTGATCGGCTGGACCGAGGCCGAGCTGTTCGCCCTGGCCCAGCCCCGCCCTGCAACCCTGTGGGAGGCGCTGCGCAACGCCGGTGACAGCCCGGCGCTGGCGCTGCTGAACGACCTGCGCGACCGCGCCGATTTCCTGCGCCCGCATGAGGTGATCGACCGGCTGCTGACCCGCCACCGGGGCCGCGAACGCCTGCTGGCGCGCCTTGGTCCCGAGGCCGAAGATGGGATCGACGTGCTGTTGGCGCAGGCTTTGGCCTATGAACGCGCCGAGGTGCCCAGCCTGACCGGTTTCCTGGTCTGGCTGGATGCCGATGACGTGCAGGTCAAGCGGCAGATGGAGGGGGCGGGCCACGCCATCCGGGTGATGACCGTCCACGGCGCCAAGGGGCTTGAGGCGCCGATCGTCATCATGCCCGACACCGCCAAGCCCAAGACCGAACGCGCGCCGCCGCAACTGATGCCGGTGTCTGACGGCGGCCCGCTGCTGTGGCGTGCTGCCCAGCCCGACCGCCCGCCAGCGATGACGACGCTGGCCGAGGACGCGAGCCTGGCCGAGCACCATGAACGCGCCCGGCTGCTGTATGTGGCGATGACGCGGGCGGAAAGCTGGCTGATCGTCGCGGCGGCAGGCGATGCGGCGGCGCCCAGTTGGCACGCCGATGTCGCCGCCGGTCTGGCGCGCTGTGGCGCCGCATCCTGCGCCGATCCGGCGGGCGATGACCTGCCCGGCCCGGTGCTGCGGCTGGCGCATGGAGATTGGCCACAGACGCTTGGCGCTGCGGCGCTTGGCCCCTCGGGGGGCGTCGTCGTTCCTGCGCCCGCGCCCGCCGACCCTTTGCCCCACTGGGCGCTGACGCCCGCGCCGCCCCCCGTGCCCGGCCCGCAGCCGGTCACCGCGACGGGCCTTGGCGGGGCCAAGGCCATGGTGCGGGCGGAAACCGATGCGCCGGGGGCCTCGGACCTGCCTGGACCGGGGGCCGAACTGATCCGCGCCCAGGCGATGCAGGCCGGGGATCGGCTGCACCGGCTGCTGGACCTGCTGCCCGGCGCGGCCGATCCCGCAAGCCTTGCCGCCGCGCTGGAGGCCACGCCTGAAGAACTGGCGCGCGCGCAGGCGATTCTGGCGCGCGCCGATCTGGACCTGCCGGGTGCCGAGGTGCTGACCGAGGTCGACATTGCCGCGCCCCCGCCCTGGCCCGGTGCCGGGCCGCTGATCGGCAGTATCGACCGGCTGTCGATCACCGCCGATCGGCTGCGGATCGTCGATTACAAATCGAACGCCGCAGTGCCCGCCACCGCTGACGACATCCCCGACGGCCTGCTGCGGCAGTTGGGGGCCTATCATGCGGCGGTCACGCAGATTTATCCGGGGCGCGCGGTCGAACTGGCGATCCTGTGGACGGCGACCGGGCTGCTGATGCCGGTGCCTGCCGATCTAGCGGCGCGGGCCTTTGCCGCAGCGGCGCCGGGGCGGTTGGCTTGACGCGCGCGGGGGGCGACCCTACCTTGCCCCCTGACCACGCCATTTGCAGGAGACCACCCATGGCCGGAGCCACCGTCGCCGTTTCGGACGCCACTTTCGACGCCGAAGTGCGCCAATCCCCGATCCCCGTCGTCGTCGATTTCTGGGCCGAATGGTGCGGCCCCTGCCGGCAGATCGGCCCCTCGCTTGAGGAACTGGCCAGCGAATATGCGGGCAAGGTCAAGATCGTCAAGGTCAACGTCGACGAGAACCCGGAAAGCCCGGCGGTTCTGGGCGTGCGCGGCATCCCGGCGCTGTTCCTGTTCAAGGACGGCCAGGTCGTGTCGAACAAGATCGGCGCCGCGCCCAAGGCCGCGCTGAAAAGCTGGATCGACAGCGCGATCTGATCGCGCCAGATGCAGACCGGAAAGGGGCGCCTGGCGCCCCTTTTTCATGCAACTGGCCAGCCGTGGCGGGAAAGCGCCGCGATGATCTGATCGTCGGTATCGGGCGCATGGGCATTGATCGCCTGCTGGCGCAGGAACCAGAACAGATAGCGGTCGAACGAGGGCCTGCGCTGCCGCGCCGCCTGAACCGCACGGTCCAACCCGTCGCGCGGCACCGATGCCGCGATGTGGTGAAAATCGACCTCACCGAACAAAAGCGCCGGGCGATGCAGGAAAAAGCCGCGAAAGGCGGTGGCGCTGTTTTGCGTCACCACCAGCCCGGCCTGGCGCAGCGCGGCATCGCTGCCGCCCTTGCGAATGCGCAGGTTGGGAAAGGTCGTGGCCAACTGATCGAGCGCGCTGCGCTCGGCTTCGGTATGGACCTCATTGGGGTGCAGCGTCGCCAGCAGCGGGCGATCCGGGAAATGGCGGGCCGTCGTCTCGATCATTGCGATGGGCGAGGTCGACTGAAAGCTGCGCTGCTGGTCGAGCCGCCCTTGCAGAGCGATCAGCACCAGATCGCTGGGCGGCGGCACCTGCGGATCGTCAAACAGCCGCTTGCGCCAGCCGCGCGCGAACCCCTGCGCGGCGGCGGCGTCGATCGCAGCGGGGTCGAACTGCGCCTTGGCCACCGGCCAATCCCACCGGCGCCCCGTTGCCTCGATCCGCCAGAACGCCCCGACATAGGCGCGCCGACAGGTCAGGGCGCGGTCATGCGTCGGCTCATCCATGTGAAACAGCGCATAGCCGGGCTGATCGGGCGCGGCGGCGCGCGTCTCAGGTGAGGCGGGCAGCGCATCCACCCGCCAGTCGCGGGCGCGCAGGGCCGCCGTCAGCCGCGCGAAAAAATTGTGTTGCCCGGCCTGATGTTGGGCCAGGCTTGCGTCATCCAGGTAAATCGTCAAACGGCGCACATCATCCATGCACGGCACGCTATCAGCGCCACCGCGCCGGTCAAGCGCGGCCTTTGCCTTGCACCACGGGCACGCGCCCCTCATATCTGATCGCAAAGGAATGAGGGGCCAGATGGCAGAAGACAAGTTTCCCGGTTGGCACGGCACAACGATCATCGGCGTGCGCAAGGGCGGTCAGGTGGTGATCGCGGGCGACGGCCAGGTCAGCTTGGGCCAGACGGTCATCAAGGGCAGCGCCCGCAAGGTGCGCCGCCTGCGCCCCGGCGGGCATGAGGTGATCGCCGGTTTCGCCGGATCGACGGCAGATGCCTTTACCCTGCTGGAACGGCTTGAGAAAAAGCTGGAATCCGCCCCCGGCCAGTTGCAGCGCGCCTGTGTCGAACTGGCAAAGGACTGGCGCATGGACAAATATCTGCGCAACCTCGAGGCGATGCTGATCGTCACCGATGGCGACCAGCTTTATGTCATCACCGGTGCCGGCGACGTGCTGGAGCCCGAACATGATGTCGCCGCCATCGGGTCGGGCGGCAATTACGCCCTGGCCGCCGCGCGCGGGCTGATGGAAACCGATCAGGATGCCGAAACCATCGCCCGCAAGGCGATGGCGATCGCCGCCGATATCTGTGTCTATACCAATGGCCGCCTGACGGTCGAAACGCTGGCAGGTGGCACAGCCGCCTGAGGATCGGGCAAAGCGGAAGCTGCATTCCTCTTTGCCCAAATACTCATCCGCAGTCGGGGCCGGGAGGGCCGATGACCAATCTGAATGACACCGATCTGCGCGCCGCCGTGGCCGCCGGTCACCTGACCGAGGCGCAGGCGAGCCGGGTTCTGACCCTGGCCCAGGCCCGCGCCGGGCAGCGCCACAGCATGACTGCCGAGGACGAACCGTTCGAGTTCTTCCGTGGCTTTTCGGAAATCTTCGTGTCGGTCGGGCTGGTGATCCTGTTCGTCGGCCTGTCGATGGTGCTGGGCGTGGCGGCGGGGCCGTCGGTGCTGATCGGCCTGCCGGCGATCTGGGCGGTCGCGGCCTGGTGGCTGGCGCGCTATTTCACGCTGCACCGGCGGATGAACCTGCCGTCGATGGTGCTGGTGCTGGCCTATGGGATCGGGGTGTTCCTGTCGGGGGTCGCAATTGCCCTTCGGGTCGATCTGAACCCGCGACTGGCGCTGACCTTTCCCGCCCTGGTTGCGGTCGCTGCCGTGGCGCTGTGGTTCCGCCGCTTCCGCCTGCCGTTTTCTATGGCCGTGCTGGCGGGGTTCGGACTGATCGCGATTTATGGCGCGACAGCCACCGAGACGGCGCTGGTCGATGTGGCGCTGTATGGTCAGGGCAGCAACTTGCTGGATCTGCGCGGCAATTCCGCCTTCGCCTGGTCGACGCTGGGCTTTGGCGTGCTGGCCTTTGCCGGGGCGATGTGGTTCGACCTGCGTGATCCGCACCGGATCGGGCGGGCCTCGGCCACCGCTTTCTGGCTGCATCTTCTGGCCGCCCCAGCATTGGTGAACACCGCCGCGATCACGCTGATGAACATCGGCGGCAATGCCGGGATGCTGGCCACCGCCGCCGCCCTGGTGCTGATCACCCTGCTGGCGCTGATCATCGACCGGCGATCCTTCCTGACGGCAGGCATCATCTATATCGCCTTCGTCCTTTACTGGTTCATCGACGCGACTGAAAACCCGCTGCTGCGCAACGCGGCCATCCTGATCCTGCTGGGCGGTCTGATCACCGTGATCGGCACCTGGTGGGTGGCCCTGCGCGGTGCGCTGTTGCGGGCCTTGCCGGACTTTCCGGGCAAGCACCGCCTTCCCCCATACACGAGGTAACCATGTCCGACCTGACCCCCCGCGAGATCGTCAGCGAGCTTGACCGCTTCATCATCGGGCAGGCCGATGCCAAGCGCGCGGTGGCCGTGGCGCTGCGCAACCGCTGGCGGCGCAAGCAATTGCCCGATGACCTGCGCGATGAGGTTTACCCCAAGAACATCCTGATGATCGGCCCCACGGGCGTCGGCAAGACCGAGATCAGCCGCCGTCTGGCCCGTCTGGCCCGCGCCCCCTTCATCAAGGTCGAGGCGACGAAGTTCACCGAGGTCGGCTATGTCGGCCGCGATGTCGAACAGATCATCCGCGATCTGGCCGATGCCGCCATCGTCGAAACCCGCGAACGGATGCGGGATGAGGTCAAGGCCCGCGCCCATCGTGCTGCCGAAGATCGCGTGCTGGCCGCCATCGCCGGTGACGGCGCGCGCGAGGCGACGTTGAAGATGTTCCGCGACAAGCTGAAGCGCGGCGATCTGGACGACACCATGATCGAGATCGACGTGGCCGAGCCCATGCCCGCCATGCCCGGCATGGGTGCCAACATGCCGGGCATGGAGGCGCAGATGCAGGGCCTTCAGGATTTCTTCGGCAAGGCCTTTGGCGCGCGACGCACCCGCAAGCGCATGACCGTGGCCGAAAGCTATGACATCCTGATCCAGGAGGAAGCCGACAAGCTGCTGGACGACGAGGCTGTCAAGGCCGCCGCGATTGACTCGGTGCAGCAGAACGGCATCGTCTTCATCGACGAAATCGACAAGGTGGCGGCCCGCGCCGAAACCCGTGGCGCCGATGTGAGCCGTGAGGGGGTGCAGCGCGACCTGCTGCCGCTGATCGAGGGCACGACCGTCAGCACCAAATACGGGCCGGTGAAAACCGACCACATCCTGTTCATCGCCTCGGGCGCGTTCCACGTCGCCAAGCCCAGCGACCTGCTGCCGGAATTGCAGGGCCGCCTGCCGATTCGCGTCGAACTGCGTCCGCTGACCGAGGCCGATTTCATCCGCATCCTGACCGAGACCGACAACGCCTTGACCCGCCAGTATCAGGCGCTGATGGGCACCGAACAGGTCGCCGTGACGTTCACCGATGACGGCATCGCCGCCCTGGCCCGGATCGCCGCCGAGGTGAACCGCAGCGTCGAAAACATCGGCGCGCGCCGGCTGTATACGGTGATGGAACGGGTGTTCGAGGATCTGTCCTTCACCGCGCCCGACCGTGGCGGCGATACCGTCACGGTCGATGCGGGGTTTGTCGATAAGCATCTGGGCGACCTGGCGGCCTCGGCCGACCTGTCGCGCTATGTGCTTTAACGCGCGGCGTCGGGGGCCGGGCAGTCGGTCGGCCCCTGATCGACGATGATCATCGCCTTGCGGTCAAATCCGGCCTGTTCGGCCTGGGCCAGCAGCCGGTCGCGCAGCGCCGGGTCCATCTGCGGATCGCGCGCCAGCAGCCAGAAATAGCCGCGATCGGGGCCGGAAATCATCGCCCAGCGATAGTCGGGGTCCAGCGCGAAAACGTGGTAGCCGCCCTCGAACGGCCAGAAGAAGGTCACCCCCAGGCTGGCGGTGCCGGGATCACCCAGAAACCGTGCGCGGCCAAGCGCCTGATCCCATTCGCAGCCGGGCTTAAGTCCCTGGTTGTTCACCGCCACCGTGCCGTTCGGGTTCAGGGCATAGGTCGCGGTGACATGGGTCATGCCGCGTTCAAAGCGGTGGTCCAGCCGTGCGATCTCATGCCAGGTGCCCAGGTAGCGGTCGATCTGAAAGCCGGTGACCGGGGTGATCCCGATGGGCGCCGAGGTGGAACAGGCGGCCAGCAGGCCAAGCGCAACGACGGACAGGGCAAGACGGGCAGACGTGACAAGACGGGCGGACATGAAAAGCAACCTTGACGATGGGAACCCGCGCCGGTTGGCGACGTTGACCGCAAAACCGCGATGAAAGGCGAAAGTTCCATGGGTCTGATTAGCTGGCTGTTCGGCGCCATCCTGTTCGTTCTGGATGTGATCGCCATTGCCTCGGTCATCAATTCCGACGCGACCGGCGGGCGCAAGCTCATGTGGATCGCGATTATCGTGCTGCTGCCGGTGATCGGCTTCATCGCCTGGTTCCTGTTCGGCCCCAAGATGGCGGTCGCCCGGCGCTAAGCCGCAAAAGCTGACCGACCGGTCGGACAAAGCCTTGACCTTTGCCCCCGCGCGCCCGATTCATGGGGTGACGCGCAGCGAAGGGGGGGCCGCATGGGTGTTGTCAGCTATCGCCATCAGGATGGGGTCGGGGTCATCACCATCGACCATCCGCCCGTCAATGCGCTGTCACAGGCGGTGCGCGCCGGGTTGATGCAGGCCGCCGCCGACTTTGCCGCCGATGACGCGGCGGGCGCGGCGGTGCTGATCTGCGCCGGGCGCAGCTTTGTCGCAGGCGCCGATATATCCGAGTTCGGAAAGCCGCCGCAGGCGCCGTTCCTGCCCGATGTCATCAACGCCATCGAGGCGCTGGACAAGCCCGTGGTGGCCGCCATCCACGGCACCGCTTTGGGTGGCGGGCTGGAACTGGCGATGGGGGCGCATCACCGGATCTCGGCTGCCAGTGCGCGGATGGGGCTGCCGGAATGCACCCTGGGCATCCTGCCGGGGGCCGGCGGCACGCAGCGCCTGCCGCGTCTGGCCGGGCTGGCCTTGGCCGCCGAGGCGATCACCTCCGCCCGTCAGATCGGCGCGGATGAGGCACTGGCCGCCGGTCTGGTCGATGCCGTGGTGCCCGATGCCGAACTGACGGCGGCGGCGATGGCGGCCGCGCGGCGCCTGACGGGCACTGCCCCGCGCCGGACGCGCGATCTGCCTGCACCCGCCCCCGATCCAGCGCTGATCGACCGGCTGCGCGCCGGCCTGCCGCGCAGCGCGCCGGGCCAGGTCGCGCAGGGGCGCGCGCTGGATGCCATTGCCTTTGGCCTGACCCACAGCTTTGACGAAGGCCTCGCGCATGAACGCGCGACCTTTGTGGACCTGATGCAGACCCCGCAGCGGGCGGCGCTGGTCCATGCGTTTTTCGCAGAACGCAAGGTCGCCCAGCCCGCCCAGATCGCCGGGATCGCGCCGCGTGCCTTTGAGCGGATCGGGGTGATCGGCGGCGGCACGATGGGCGCGGGGATCGCCACCGCCTGCCTGCTGGCGGGGCTGCATGTCACGCTGATCGAACGCGACGCGCCATCTGCCTCTGCAGGGGCGGATCGGGTGGCCGGGATGCTGACCGGCGCCGTCGATCGTGGCAAGCTGACCCCCTTGGCCCGCGACGCCGCGATGGGCCGCTTTCACGCCGTCAGCGATTATGCGCCGCTGGCCCAGGCCGATATCATCATCGAGGCGGTGTTCGAGAAACTGGACGTCAAGCAACAGGTTTTCGCCCAGATCGACGCGGTGGCGCGGCCCGGCGCGGTGCTGGCCACGAACACCTCCTACCTTGACGTCAACCTGATCGCGCAGGCGACGGCACGGCCCGGTGATGTGATCGGCCTGCATTTCTTCAGCCCGGCGCATGTGATGAAGTTGCTGGAAATCGTCGTGGCCGACGCGACCCAGCCCGATGTGGTCGCCACCGGCTTTGCGCTGGCCAAGCGGCTGAAGAAGATCGCGGTGCGCGCCGGGGTGTGTGATGGCTTCATCGGCAACCGCATTCTGAACGCCTATCGCAAGGCCGCCGATGCGATGGTGCTGGACGGCGCCGATCCTGCGCAGATCGACCGCGTGGTGCGCGCCTTCGGCTTTCCGATGGGACCGTATCAGGTCTCTGATCTGGCCGGTCTCGACATCGGCTATTTCAACCGCCAGCGGCAGGCCGCGACCCGCGATCCGCGCGAGCGGGTGCCGGTCTTTGCCGACCGGCTGTATGAACGCGGCCATCTGGGGCGCAAGACCGGGCGCGGCTACTATATCTATGATGCCGAGACGCCGAATGGCCGACCCGACCCCGACCTGCCCGCGCTGCTGGACGCCGTGCGCGCCGAACTGCGCCTGACCCCGCGCGCCTTTTCCGACGATCAGATCATCGACCGTTACATGGCTGCGATGGTCAATGAAGCCGCCAAGGTGGTCGAGGAGGGAATCGCGCAGCGCCCGCTGGATGTCGATGTGACGCTGCTGCATGGCTACGGCTTTCCGCGCGCCAAGGGCGGGCCGCTGCACTGGGCCGATGCGCAGGGCTTGGCCGGGATCGCGGCGCGGCTGCGGGATATGGCGGCGGAAGATCCGGTGGCCTGGCAGCCCTCGGCACTGCTGCTGCGGCTGGCCGATCAGGGCGGGCACTTTGCCGATCTGAACACCTAGTCTGGACAAGCCGTCGCCGCGCGTTATATTCATGTTCAGGAATATAACGATGAGGGTGCGATGGCCGGCCTGCTGCAATGGGGTGCGCTGCTGTGGCTGCTGACGACGGGGGCGGTGGCCGCGCAGGTGGTGCCGCTGGCGCCGGTCACGCTGACCGACTGGAAGCCGGTTTATGGCCGGATCGAGGCGCGCGACAGCCTGCCCGCCCGCGCCCGGATCGGCGGCACCCTGGCCGATCTGACTGTCGCCGAGGGCGACAGCGTGACCGCTGGTCAGCCGATCGCGGTGATTCATGACGACAAGCTGGACTTTCAACTGACCGCCGCGCGCGCCCAGATCGAGGCGCTGAGCGCCCAGAAAACCAATGCCGAGGCCGATCTGAAGCGCGGCGAGGCGCTGAAGGATCGCGGCGTGACCACCGCGCAGCGGCTGGATGCCCTGCGCACCCAGGTCGATGTGCTGGCCGGCCAGATCGCCGCCCAGCAGGCGCAGGCCCGTGTCATCGAACAGCAAAAGGCCGAAGGTCAGGTGCTGGCGCCTGTCGCGGGCCGGGTGCTGACGGTGCCGCAGGCGCCGGGCGCGGTGGTGATGCCCGGCGAGGCGGTGGCGACGGTCGGCGGCGGCGGCTTTTATCTGCGCCTGGCGATCCCCGAACGCCATGCCGATGCGCTGTCGCAGGGCGCGGCGATCCCGGTCGATCTGGGCGGCACCACGACCGAGGGGCGGCTGGCGCGCATCTATCCGCAGATCGAAAACGGTCGCGTCATCGCCGATGTCGAACTGCCCGATCTGGACGCCGCCTTTGTCGATGCCCGGGTGCTGGTGCGGGTGCCGGTCGGCCAGCGGCAGGCGCTGGTCGTGCCGGTCGCCGCGATCCGGCGCAGCGCCGGTCTGGACATGGTGACGCTGGACGGGCCGGACGGGCCGGTGCAGCGTGTCGTCCTTCCGGGTGCGCAGCACCTGATCGACGGGGTTCAGATGGTCGAGATCGTCACCGGTCTGAGCGCCGGCGACCGCGTGAGCCCAGTCGCGGCGGTGCGGCATGACTGACCCGCTGCCCGAGGCCCGGCTGGGCATCGCCGGGCGGCTGACGCGCGCCTTCATCGCCTCGGCGCTGACGCCCCTGTTCATCATGGCGGCCCTTGCGGCGGGGATGATCGCGCTGATCACCCTGCCGCGCGAGGAAGAGCCGCAGATCTCCGTGCCGATGGTCGACATCCTTGTGCAGGCGCCCGGCCTGCGCGCGCCCGACGCCGTCAAGCTGGTGACCGAGCCGCTGGAAACCATCGTCCAGTCGATCAATGACGTCGATCACGTCTATTCGCAGACCGCCGATGACCGCGCCATGCTGACCGCGCGCTTCAAGGTCGGCACGCCGTCCGACGCCGCGATCCTGCGCGTGCATGAAAAGCTGCGCGCCAATATGGACCGGATCCCGGTCGGCATCCCCGAGCCTTTGGTGATCGGGCGCGGCATCGACGATGTGGCGATTGTCGCGCTGACGCTGTCGGCGCGGCCGGGATCGCCGCTGACCGCGGGCGATCTGACGCGGGTGGCGCGCGAACTGCGGGCCGAACTGGTCAAGGCCGACAATGTGGGCCTGACCTATCTGGTGGGCGAGGCGAGCGAGACGATCCGCATCACCCCCGATCCGGCGCGGCTGGCGCTGTATGGCATCACCCTGCAACAGCTGGCGGGCAAGGTCGAACAGGCCAACCGCACCTTTTCGGCGGGCATGGTGCGCGACCAGGGCCAGATGATCGGCCTGTCGGTCGGCCAGACGATGACCGCCCCGGCCGAGATCGCCGGGCTGATGCTGACCGCGCGCGACGGGCGGGCGGTGTGGCTGTCGGATGTGGCCGATGTGGCCTTTGTGCCGGATGCCGCCGACCACATCGCCGCCCATGTGACCCGCGACGCGGATGGCGTGATCCACCGCAGCCCCGCCGTGACGCTGGCCATCGCCAAGCGCGCCGGGGCGAATGCCGTGGTCGTGGCCGAGGACATCCTGCACAAGGTTCACAGCCTGCAAGGCCATCTGATCCCGGATGAGGTGACGGTGACCGTCACCCGCGATTACGGCGAAACCGCCAATGAAAAGGCCAATGAGCTGCTGTTCCACCTGGGCCTGGCCACGGTGTCGATCATCGCCTTGGTCTGGCTGGCGATCGGCTGGCGCGAGGCCGTGGTGGTCGCCATCGTCATTCCGGTCACCATCCTGCTGACGCTGTTTGCAAGCTGGATCATGGGCTATACGCTGAACCGGGTCAGCCTGTTCGCGCTGATCTTCTCCATCGGCATCCTGGTCGACGACGCCATCGTGGTGATCGAAAACATCGCCCGCCACTGGGCGCTGGACGCGCGCAAGCCCCGCATTCAGGCCGCCATCGAGGCCGTGGCCGAGGTTGGCAACCCCACCATCGTCGCCACGCTGACGGTGGTCGCGGCGCTGCTGCCGATGCTGTTCGTCAGCGGGCTGATGGGGCCTTACATGTCGCCGATCCCGGCCAATGCCAGTGCCGCGATGATCTTTTCCTTCTTCGTCGCGGTCATGGTCACGCCCTGGCTGATGGTCAAGGTCGCCGGCCGCGCGCCCGCCCATGACCCCGACCACAGCACCCATCACGGCGGCACCCTGGGCGCGATCTATGCCCGCGTGGCGCGGCCGGTGCTGCGGTCCAAGACCTCGGCGCTGGTGTTCCTGCTGGTGACGGTCGTGCTGTCCTTCGGCTCGCTCGGGCTGCTGTATACCAAGGATGTGACGGTCAAGCTGCTGCCCTTTGACAACAAATCCGAACTGTCGGTCATCATCGACCTGCCCGAAGGCGCCAGCGTCGAGGATACCGACCGGGTGGCGCAGATGGTGGCGGAAAACGTCACCCGACTGCCCGAGGTGCTGTCGGTCCAGACCCATGCCGCCACCGCCGCGCCGTTCAACTTCAACGGCCTGGTGCGGCATTACTACCTGCGCAACGAACCGCAGATGGGCGATGTGCAGGTCAACCTGACTCCCAAATCGGCGCGCGACCGCGAAAGCCACGCCATCGCGCTGGACATCCGGCAGCGGCTGGCGGGGCTGGATCTGCCGCCCGGCACGGTGCTGAAAACCGTCGAGCCGCCCCCCGGCCCGCCGGTCATGGCCACCCTGCTGGCCGAGATCTACGGTCCCGACCCCGAGACCCGCCGCGCCACCGCCGCCCGCGTCCGCGAGGCGTTCGAGGCGGTGCCCTTCATCGTCGATGTCGATGACAGTTTCGGCACGCAGGCCCGCCGCCTGCGCGCCGTGGCCGACACCGACAAGCTGGACTTCTTTCAGGTTGCCGAACAGGATGTGTTCGACACTTTGGGCCTGCTGAACAGCACCCGAACCGTCGGCTATTCGCATCGCGGCCAGGGGCGCGCGCCGATCCCGATCACGCTGGGCCGCGACAAGGCCGACCGGGTGATGGATCAGACCGCGCTGACCACACCGATCCCCGCCAACCTGCTTCCCGGCGCGCGCGGCGTCGTGGAACTGGGCGATGTCGTGACCCTGCGCGACGAACAGGCCAGCTTCCCGATCTTTCGCCACAATGGCCGCGAGGCCGAGATGGTGACCGCCGAACTGGCCGGCGATTACGAGGCGCCGCTGTACGGGATGCTGGCCGTTGCCGATCGGATCGAGGCGATGGACTGGACCGGCGCCGTCAAGCCGCAGATCGCGCTGAACGGCCAGCCACGGGATGAAAGCGTCGTGACCCTGCTGTGGGACGGCGAATGGGAGGTCACCTGGGTCACCTTCCGCGACATGGGCGCGGCCTTTGGGGTGGCGCTGCTGGGCATCTACATCCTGGTGGTGGCGCAGTTCGGATCCTTCAAGCTGCCGCTGGTGATCCTGACGCCGGTGCCGCTGACCTTTCTGGGGATCATGGCGGGGCATTGGCTGTTCGGCGCGCCGTTCTCGGCCACGTCGATGATCGGTTTCATCGCCTTGGCCGGGATCATCGTGCGCAACTCGATCCTGCTGGTCGATTTCATTCGTCATGCCGATCCGACCGGTAAGACTAGGGCCGAAATCTTGATCGAGGCGGGCGCGATCCGCTTCAAGCCGATCCTGCTGACCGCGATTGCGGCGATGATCGGGGCGGCGGTTATCCTGACCGACCCGATCTTTCAGGGGCTGGCGATTTCGCTGCTGTTCGGTCTGCTCAGCTCGACCCTGCTGACGGTGCTGGTGATCCCGGCGATCTACCGCGTCTTCCGGACGTGACGCGGGGTGGCGGCGTTCGGCAGGCGTATTTGGGCAAGAAAGAAGGGCAAGGGCCAGGCCAAGGGGGCGAACGGTCGGCGGCGACGGGTCATGCGTCAGGCTGCGGCGGCCCAGCGGTGGATCGTTGGCGCGAACTGGCATGAGGTCGCGCCGTGGCGGCATCCGACGGGTGCCGATCAACGCAGGATCAATGCGGCCAGACGGTCGGCGGCCTCGGGCAGGGCGTCGGGGGTCAGCCGGTCCAGCACCAGATCGGTGATGGGGACCGCCATTCGGCCGCGGTGGCGGCCATAGCGCGGGTCATAATGGGCGGCCATCAGCCCGTCGGCCAGGTCGGTGAACCGGCCCGCCGCAGCCATCGCCTGCCATGCGGCGATCTGGTCGGTGGCGTGATAGGGCCGCAGTTTGTCGATAATGGCCGACAGCCGGGTGGCGTCGGCGGTGACATCGGTATAGGCGCGCGTCAGATAGTCGGCGCGCGCGCTGCGGGGCGCGTCGATGGCGATGCGCGGGGCGGCGCACATGGCCTGCCACAGCCGGGGCGGCAGGCGGCAATTGCCGACCTTGGCGCTTTCGGCCTCGACAACCACGGGGCGGGTCGGGTCGAGGCGCGCAAGGGCAAGCGCCAGTCGCCCCTCGAACGCGCGTTGGCTGGGTTGCGGGCCAAGCGCGCCGAACAGCGACCCCCGATGGTTGGCCAGCCCTTCCAGGTCGATGCTCTGCACGCCGCGTTCGGGCAGCAGGTTCAGCAATTCGGTCTTGGCCGAGCCGGTGTTGCCATCCAGCACAATGACCGGCGCGGTTGGCGCGCGGTCGTACAGGGCAGCGACCACCAGACTGCGCCAGCTTTTGTAGCCGCCGGCGATGAAATCCGCGCGCCATCCGACCTGGCCCAGGATCGTGGCGAACGACTGCGAGCGCTGGCCACCGCGCCAGCAATAGACCAAGGGACGCCAACCGCCCGGTTTGTCGGCCAGCGGGCCTTGCAGATGCGCCGCGACATTGCGCGCGACCAGGGCGGCGCCGATCCTGCGGGCGTTGAAGGGCGAAACCTGTTTGTAGATCGTGCCGACCTCGGCCCGTTCGTGGTTCGACAGCACCGGCAGGTTGACCGCGCCGGGCAGGTGATCCTCGGCATGTTCCAGCGGCGTGCGGGCGTCGATCAGCGTGTCGAAGCCAAGCCGGTCCAGATCGGTCAGCGATGACAGTGTGATGGCCACGGGCGTTATCCAGTCGGGCGAGGGCGGGCCGCGAGCGGGCCGTTTGGCCCGCAGTTCTAGGGCAGCCGCCTGGCGGGGTCCATGCTGGAAAACGTCGGGTCATGGCTGCGTCGCGGTTGTCGCCGTGGGCGGGGCGTCCGATGGCGAAGGTGCGTCCTGGGCGGCGGCCGGGTCTGCTGCTGGATGTTCGGTTGCGTCCAGTTCAGCCAGAACCGATGCCCGCAGCGCCGCGCTATCGCTGGTCAGCTTTCGGCTGCGCGCGACCAAGGTCGTTTCATTCGCCACGTCAGCGGGCGGCAAGGTGGGCGTTGGTGAAGGCTTGGCGGCGTCAGGGCCTGCCGGGGCGACCGGCGGCGGCTGATCGGCCTGCGTCGCGGGCGGCGAGTGGGGGGCAGAGGTGGCGGATTGCAGTGCAGTGGCGGCCTCGACCTCACGGGGCGGCTGGGCGTGGACTGCTTCAGCGCCCGGCACCGGGCTGTGGTCGGTCGCCGGGGTCGTGATTGTGGCGGGGTTGCTGCCAAACCCGTGCTGGCCCAGGCGCGCCTGCACCTGATCCCTGGTCGAGGCGGTGCAGCAGGTGTCCAGTAGCGCGGCATGGGCAAAGGCCAGGCGCAGGAATTCGCCGTCCGAGGCTTGGGACGCGAAGGTTTGCACCACGGCATCGGCGGCCCGTGACATGATCGGGTCGGTGGCTTTCCCACCGCCAGGCGTGGTCATGCCGGTCAGACCCGCAAGAGCGGTCGCGGGATCGCCCGCCCGCGCATAAGCCAGCAGGGCGGCCGCGCGCATCCATCGGCCGCCTGGCTCGGCCGCGCGCTCAAAGGCCATGGCGTCAAGGTTATGGGCGGTCTCGATGGCTATCGGTGCAGGGTCGGTCAACAGGCGTTGAAACACGGCCTCGGCCCGATCTGTCAGCGATGGGGCGGGCAATTGCGATAGACCGCGCACGGTTTGCCCCAGATCGGCCGCACCCGGATCGCCGGGGCAAGGGCTATCGGGCGCGCAGGCGGGCGCGAGGCTGTCCATCAGTTGCGCCAGGCTGGTTGAAGCGCTGTCGGGGTTGCGGCGCAACACGGGCAGCAGACGTTCGGTCATCCGTGCGCGCAGGTGTGGCGGTAGCGTCAGCATCGCCTGATATATCGCATAGGCATCGGCATGACCGGGGCCGGTATCCGCCCGCAGCATCTGCCACAATTCGACCTGCGCGCCGCATTGCGCGAGGCCGGGCAGATCCACACCGTCATCCGCGCGACTGTCCAGCGCGGCGGCGGCTGCGGTCAGGACGCGCGCCGTGCCATCGTCGGGATCGCTGCGCAACGACAGGATCGCCAAGGCCTCACCCGGCAGGGCGAGCGATAGATAGCCGCGCGCAAGGTCGATCAACCCCTGATCGTTGCGGGCGCGGTCCATCGCCAGATAGGCCTGTTCATAGGCGCGGATCGTATCGGGTGCGGCGGGATCAAAGGTCAGCGCGGCCAGTGCCTGTTCGCAGGTGATCGGTGACGGGCCGCCGGCTTCAACTGCGGCCTCGGGCTGAGGTGCGGCCGGGGGCGGCGCGCCTGGCAGAAGGCCCGCGCGGCGCAGCGCGTCCAGCGTCGCCTGATCTGCGACCGTCAGGCTGCCATCGCCCGCGGCCTTGGCGATGCGGAACAGCAGCGCCTGTTCAATGGATTGGGCCTGGGCCGAGGGTGCGGTGGCGGCAGGCTGGCCCAACCCTGCCGGGCCGTCGATCTGGCCCAACTCTTTCGGGGGCACTGCGGGCAGCGCGACTTGCGGCGGGGGGGCGGCGCTTGGTGCGGTTGGCGTGCCGGATATGTCTATGATGAACAGATCCCCCTGCCGCGCGGCCCTGACCGTGGTGCCGGGGGCGGCTGTCACGGTCAAGACCGAGCCATCGGCGGTCAGATCCGTCACCCGATCGCGCGGGATAAGGTCGAAGGCCCGTTGCAGATCAAAGCCGTCGCCATCCGTGATGGTCAGCGTGCCGCCGCCATCGCCCGCCTGCCAGACCCAATCGGCCTTCGCCCCGGCGATTACCAGACGCGAGAAGTCGGCATGTTCGCCCGACCGCACGGCGACATCGCGCGCGATGGCCGCCACCGCCAGCCCCGCCCAGATCAGCATTGCCACCAGCCAGCGCATCATCCGCCCCGAATCGCCATCCTTGTCATCTTCGTAAGCCCAATCCCTTGACGAAGCATGAACGCGGCCCGGCAATTGCCTGGCGCCCCGGCAGCGGTTAGCAAGGGCCAAGGGGGTGACCGATGCTGATGTTCTGGAACGAAAGGCTGGTGTTTCTGGCCGTGCCCAAGACCGGCACCACCGCGATCGAGGGGGCCTTGGCGCCGCGGGCCTCGCTTGTGTTGCGCGATCCGGCGACGTTGAAGCATACGCCCGTCTATCGTTACCGCCGATTTCTGGAGCCTTATTTCGCCACCTGCGGGCCGAAGGATCTGGAAACGCTGGCGGTGACGCGGCATCCGATCGACTGGCTGGGCAGTTGGTATCGATACCGTCTGCGCGACGATCTGGTGGGCCATCCCAACAGCACCCGTGGTGTCACCTTCGATGAGTTCGTGCGCGAGTTCTGCAAGGACAAGCCCGCGCCCTATGCCGCGCTTGGCACGCAGGCCAAGTTCCTGACCGATGCCGATGGCCAGATCGCCGTCACCCATCTGTTCCGCTATGAGGCGCAGCCCCGGCTGATCGCCTTTCTTGAGGACCGGCTGTCGATCAAGATCCAGTTCAAGCAACTGAACGTCTCGCCCAAGGCGGAACTGACGCTGTCGCCCAAGATCGAGGCGATCCTGCGCCGCAAGCGCGCCGCCGAATTCGCGGTCTGGGAGGAGGGCCAGGCCTGATCGGCAAGCTGCCGCCGATCTGCGCGCCGCATCCGCTTTCGGGGGCTTTGCGGCGGCGCGGCGGGGCGCTATGGCTGGCGCAGCCACGACCTGAGGACATGATGCGCGCCCTTGCCCTGCTGTTGATTGCCGCCCTGCCGCTGACCGCCTGTGGGGGCAGCAATGCCCGCGTCGAACAGGCCGAACTGTTCGAGCAAGGCCCCGCCCATCCTGGCCCCAATGCCGAGCTGAACCGCCTGATCGCCCATTATGCGCGGGTCTATGACGTGCCGGTCAGTCTGGTGCATCGCGTGGTCAAGCGCGAAAGCAACTATAATCCGGGCGCTCGCAACGGTCCCTATTACGGGCTGATGCAGATCCTGCCGCAGACCGCGCAGACCATGGGTCATCGTGGCAGCGCCGAGGCGCTGCTGGATGCCGATACCAACCTGCGTTATGCGGTGAAATATCTGCGCGGCGCCTGGATGTGCGCCGATGGCAGCGAAAGCCGCGCCGTCATGTGGTATGCCAAGGGCTATTACTATGAGGCCAAGCGCCGCGGTATCCTGAAAGAGGTCGGGCTGCGGTCCTGATCAGCCCAGCTTGCGGATCAGCCGCATCATCGACTTGAACCGGGGACCATAGGGCGGGGCCAGCAGGCCCAGCCCGTTCCAGCGCGCCTGATGGAACACCGGCTTCAGATGGCTGAACGTGTCGAACCCGGCCTGGCCGTGATAGGCGCCCATGCCGGAATCGCCGATGCCGCCAAAGGGCAGGTCGTCCTGGGCGACGTGCATGATGGTTTCGTTGATGCAGACGCCGCCCGCGACGGTGCCCGACTGCACCGCCGCGATCTGGTCGAGGTCGCGCGCAAAGACATACAAAGCCAGCGGGCGCGGGCGGGCGTTGATCGTGGCAATGGCCTGGGGCAGGCCGTCGGTCGGGATCACCGGCAGGATCGGGCCGAAGATTTCCTGCTGCATCAGGTCGCCATCCATCGCCGCGCCGGTGACGATCACCGGCGGCAGCAGGCGGCTGGCGGCATCGGGATGGGCGTCGGTCAGCGGGTGCAGCACCGCGCCGCTGTCGTTCGCCTGATCCAGCAGGCCGGTCAGGCGGCTGAACTGGCGGTCGTTGATGATCCGGGTGTAATCGGCGGATTTGGCGATCTTCGGATAATGCTTTGCCACCCAAGCCTTTGACCGCGCGATGAAATCATCCATCATCGGGCGCGGAATCAGGACGTAATCGGGGGCGACGCAGGTCTGCCCGGCATTCAGCAGCTTGCCGGTCATGATCCGCGCCACGGCGTGATCCAGATCGGCGGTGTCGGTGATGATCACCGGCGATTTGCCGCCCAGCTCCAGCGTGACGGGGGTCAGGTTCGGCGCGGCGGCGGCCATCACCTGCCGGCCGATCTGCGTCGAGCCGGTGAACAGCAGATGGTCAAAGGGCAGCGCGCCAAAGGCCTGGGCGACATCCGGGCCGCCGGTGATGATGGCCAGGTCATCCTCATCGAAATAGCGCGGCGCGGTCGCGGCCAGCCAATCGGCAAAGCGCGGCACCGATTCCGACGCTTTCACCATCGCCCGGTTGCCCGCCACAAAGGCGCTGGTCAGCGGCCCGGTGATCAGGAACAGCGGATAGTTCCAGGGCGCGACGATCCCCACCAGCCCCAGCGGCTGCGGCAGGATCTGGTTCGAAGCCGGCCGGAACAGGATCGAGATCGGCGCGCGGCGCGGCCTCATCCAGCGCTTGCCGTGGCGCAGGGCGTGGCGGATGCCGGTGATGGTGGGGAAGATCTCGGCCAGGTTGGTCTCGGCGCGGGCGCGTTGACCGAAGTCCTCGGAAATGACCTTGGCGATGGCGCCCTCATGGTCGGTGACCAGGGCCAGCAGCGCCTTCAGCCGCTTTTCGCGCAGATCCCAGGGGGTCGAGGGGTTGGCGCGGGCGGCGGCCATCATCCGGTCGAAACGGGCGCGAAGGTCGGTCATGTCGGTCATCCCTTGATCCGCCGCGACAGGGCGCGGGTCAGAAAACGCAGCTTCTGGCGCCCGGCAAAGCCCCGGAAGGTGCTGGCCGAGGTGCCCTTGGTAAAGGCGGTCGGGCGGCTGTAGTCGATGGCGATATCGACGATGGCGACCCGACCGGCGGCCGCCACCTGTCGCGCCTGGCCGATGGCGGGGGCGATGGACGCGGCACTGTCGATGGTAATGTAGGCGGCGCCGACCGCCTGCGCCACCCCGGCGACGTCCAGCCCCGGCAGATCGGTGCAGGCCTGCCGCCCATAGGGCAGCTTCTGCGCCTGCGCGATCTGCGACAGCGCGCCGTCGTTGAACACGAAGATGACCAGCCCAAGGCCCTGGGCGCGCGCGGTCAGCAGCTCCATGCAGGTCATGGTAAAGCAGCCGTCGCCGACGATCGCCACCACCTCGCGGTCCGGGGCGGTCAGCTTGGCGCCGATGGCGGCGGGGACGGCATAGCCCATGGCGTTGAAATCGGTGGGCGACAGCAGCGTGGCCCCGGCGCCAAAGGTGAACAGCTCGGCCGTCAGGAAGGTGTGGTTGCCATCGTCCAGAACGGTGATCGCGTCGTCGGGCAGGGCGCGGCGCAGCGCGGTAAAGAACAGCGCGGGATTGACGCGGCCCCGGCTGTCATGCTGCGCCCAGGCGGCGCGGTGATCGTCCTTGGCCTGGGCGATGCGCGCCCACAGGGCGGTGTCGTGCGGGCGCGCGGCCAGCCGTTCCAGCAGCGCCGGCAGGACTGCCGCCGCATCGCCCACCAGCCCCGGATCGGCGGGATAGTTCAGTCCGATGGCATCGGGGTCGATGTCGATATGGATATGCGCGGGCGGCGGCGTGATCGCAAAGCTGCCGGTCGGGATTTCGCCGAACCGCGCGCCCACCGTCAGCAGAAGGTCGATCCCCGCAAAGGCCGCCTGCGCCGCAGGCACCGCCGAGGGACCAAAGCCGAAGCCCACGTGCAGCGGGTGCCGCCCCGGCATCACCGCCAGCCCTTGCAGCGTGGTGGCGACCGGGGCTTGCAGCGCCTCGGCCAGGCGGATCAGATCGGGCGTGGCCCGGCGCGCGCCATAGCCCGCAAAGATGCCGATGCGCGCCGCGCCGTTCAGCATCGCTGCCGCGCGGTCCAGATCGGCGGCAGCGGGCAGCGGCGGCGGCGCGGGCGGCGACCACGGCCCGGCCTCGGGTACGGGGGCGTCGAACAGTTGCAGGTCGACCGGGATTTCGACCAGCACCGGGCCGGGCAGGCCGGTCGTGGCAATCGCATGGGCGCGGCGCAAGGTCTCGACCACCTGATCCTGATGGGTGACGCGGAAGGCGGCCTTGGTGATGCCGCGCGCCAGCTCCATCTGGTCGACGCCGTGCAGCTTGTGGCCAAAGCGCGTGTCCTGACGCACGCCGCCGGTCAGGATCAGCATCGGGATGCCGCCCAGGAACGCCTCGCCAATGCCGCTGGCGGCATGGGTGAAACCGGCGGCTGGCACGATCAGCAGGCAGCCGATTTCACCATCGGTGGCGGTGCGGCTGACGGCATCGGCCATGAAGGCGCCGCCCCCCTCATGCGTGACCAAGACCGGGCGGATGCGGTTCGACCGGCTGACGGCATCGTAAAGCTCGGTATTGTGGACGCCCGGAATGCCGAACGTGCGGCGGATGCCCAGTTCCTCAAGCGTGGCGACGGCCAGACTGGCGGCGGTGGCGCGCATGTCAGTTTCCCCCCGCAATGGCCTGGGCGAGCCGCCGCCCGGTATGGATGGCGCCGCCCAGAAAGGTGCCCTCAAGCCCGCGCAGGCCATTGGCATTGCCGCCGCCAAAGCCCGCCGCCTCGCCCACCGCGTAAAGGCCGGGGATCGGCTGGTCGGCTGCGTCCAGCACCCGGCAGGACAGATCGGTCGTGATGCCGCCCAGCGTCTTGCGGGCGATGACGAAGGTGCGGATGGCGACCAGCGGCCCGGCCTTGGGATCAAGGATGCGCTGCCCGCGCGCCAGCCGCACCCGGTCGCCGCGCCACTGCCGCATCCGGGCGATGGCGGTCAGCTGCGGATCGGTGGCGGCGGCGCCCTGGGCGATCTGCGCATCAAAGCCCGCGATGCTGGCCAGCAGCCGGTCGGCATCGACGGGCGGGCCGGGGCTGTCCAGCCGGTTCATCGCGGCGACCAGATCGGGCAGGGACTCGGCCGTCACCACATCCGGGGCCTGCCCGGTCAGCGTGTCATAAAGCCAGCGATTGCCAAACAGGATGTCGCGCAGAAACCGCAAGCGCGAGCCGTCGCGGATCGAGGGGTTCATCTCGGCCCCCGACACCGCCAGTTCGCGCAGCGCGATCCGCCGGTTCGTCACCTGCCAGCCATAACCGCCCGGCAGCGCGCAGATCCGCGTCACCAGATCGCGCGTGTCCAGCCCGGTCAGCAGCGGCGGCATCACCCGCTGGCCGGTGGCATCTGTCCAGACCGCATGGCGCACCGGCACCAGCGACAGGCCATGGCGCGGCTTCTTCGGCGCCCAGTGGCGGATGCCCGCGGCGTAATTCCACTGCCGGTCCAGTTGCACGACCGCCGCCCCCGCCGCCTGCGCCGCGTGATGCAGGGTGCCGTCACCGAAGCGGTGGCCGCCGTTCAGGATGACGGGTGGCGCGGGCTGCCAGTCGCGGTGCCAGTGGCGGCGGACCATCCCGTCATCGCCGGTGATCCCGCCGCTGGCGATGATGACGCGGGCGGCGCGCAGGGTGACCTCGCCCCCCGAGGCATCGCTGCCGATGACGCCGGTGACGCGCCCGGCCTCGGTCAGCAGGCGCTGGACGTGAATGCCAAAGCGCAGGTCCAGCCGGGCGCGCTGCGGATGCGCGTTCAGGGCGCGCAGGATGGTGGCGACCAGCCCCGCGCCGGTGCCCCAGCAGACATGCCAACGCGGCACCGAATTGCCGTCGCGTTCCACCCACAAGGGCATCGGCAGGAACTTTTGCCCCATCCCCGCCAGCCAGTCATGGATCCCCGCGCGGCTGTGTTCGACATAGGATGACGCCCAGGCCAGCGGCCAGCGGTCGCCCTCGGCCAGTTCCCCGAAGCGTCGCCAGTCGGCCAAGGCGATCTCGGGCGTGTCGGTGATGCCGTTGCGGGCCTGCGCGGGGCTGCCGACGATCATCAAACCGCCGAAACTTTCGCGCGCCAGCCCGCCCAAGGCGTCGGGCGTGTCGCGGTCGACCAGCGTGACCCGCAACCCTTGCTCGATCAGCCCAAGGGCCGCGACCAGCCCGGCCAGCCCGCCTCCGATGATCACCGCATCCATCCCCGCGCCCCCTTGATGGCCGCCCCGTGGCCCATGCTGGGGCAGGATCGACGCCATTTCCAGCCCGCTGTCAGCCGCTTCCGCAACGTCACCCCTGCGGTTGAACACCACACGCAAGGCGTGGAATTGTTACATTGCCGTCGTTAAATCCCGGCAGAAAATAGGATTTTTCACGTTTTGCCGCCCGTCCCTGCCATGAACTGTTGAACGAATCCGCAAATCCGGGCAAGGATAGGGCGATTCAGGGCCGGAAACACGGCCCTGGCTGGCTGCGCGCGGTCTGCGTCGCACAACGAATGAGGACATGATGATCAAGAAGTTTCTGCTCGTGACCGCGGCGACCGGTGCGCTGGCTGCCTGTGGCGGTTCGTGGTCCACCGACTATCAGCCGATCGACCCGGCGAAATCGAAGAACTGGACCGTCCGCGACGTTCAGGTGTCGGTGCCCAAGAACCTGACCACCAGTGAGGTCAACACCTACACCCCGAACTATGACATCGTCTGGCATGGCGAGCCCTATGGCGATCGTCGCGCCCAGGTCGCCAAGATCATGGACGACGGCATCACCGCGGGGACCAAGGGCCTGCGCGGCCCGCAGCCGGTGACCATCGCCGTGACCCTGAAGCAGTTCCACGCGATCACCCCGAAGGTGCGCTATTCGCTGGAAACCGCGGGCGTCCACAACATCCAGTATACCGCCCAGGTGTTCGACGCCAAAGGCCAGCCGCTGACCGCGCCGCAGTTCATCCAGGCCGACCTGCCGGCCTTGGTGGGCGAGGCCGGCAACGAGGCCGACCGCAAGGGCTTTACCCAAAAGGTGCAGATCGAACAGCACCTGGCGAAAGTCACCGCCGGCTGGCTGGGCATCGGCCCGGACGTCCGCAGCAGCTTCGTCCGCTCGGGCCGCTGATCGCGCGCCTGGCGGCAAAAACCGGCCCCTTGGGGCCGGTTTTTTCATGCGCGGCGGTCTCTGGCGCCGTGCCGGGGGGCGGGGTAAAAGGGGCGCCATGACCACGACCGTGCCGCTGACCACCATCTATGACCGCCGCATCGCCGCCGGTGACCTGCGCGGCGATCCCGCGCAACGCGCCGCGCTTGCCGCGCTGGAGGTCGTGCGCCAGCAGCTTGAGGCCGCGCCGCCGCCCAAGGCAGGCGGGCTGATGCGGCTGTTTGCCCGGCCCGAGCCGCCGCCGACCGTGCCCGGCCTTTACATCTGGGGCGGGGTCGGTCGCGGCAAGTCAATGCTGATGGACCTGTTCTTCAATGAGGTCGCGGTGCCTGCCAAGCGCCGCGTGCATTTCCACGCCTTCATGCAAGAGGTGCAGGCCCGCCTGAATGAGGCCCGCGCCAAGGGCCATTCCGACGCCGTGCGCCCGGTGGCCGATGCCATCGCCGCGCAAGCCCGTCTGCTGTGCTTTGACGAAATGCAGATCAGCGACATTGCCGATGCGATGATCGTCGGGCGGCTGTTCGATTACCTCTTCCAGGCGGGCACGACGGTTGTCACCACCTCGAACCGCGCGCCCGAGGATCTGTATAAGAATGGCCTTAATCGCCAGCTTTTCCTGCCCTTCATCGCGCTGATCCGCGACCGGCTGGCGGTGCATGAACTGCGATCCGATACCGATTATCGCCAGCACCGCCTGCATGGCGCGCAGGTCTATTTCACCCCGGCGGATTCGCGGGCCGAGGCGGAATTGGCTGCGATCTGGTCGGACCTGACCGGCGGCGCGGCGGGCGCGCCGCGCGTTCTGCTGGTGCAGGGGCGCGATCTGACATTGGCCCGCCATCATGACGGCGTGGCCTGGGCGCGGTTCTGGGATCTGTGCGGCCAGCCGCTTGGCCCGGCCGATTACCTGGCGATCGCGGCGGCGGTGCGGGTGTTGATCCTGTCGGACATTCCCCGCCTGTCGTCGGACAATTTCAACGCCGCGCGCCGCTTCGTCACCCTGATCGACGCCCTGTATGAGGCGCGGGTGCGGCTGATCTGTTCTGCGGCCGATGTTCCCGACCGCCTGTATGTCGAGGGCGAAGGCGCCTTCGAGTTCGAGCGGACGGCCAGCCGCCTGTCGGAAATGCAATCGGCGGGTTGGGGGGCGGCTGACGCCCTTCCCTGACCGGCTGTCATGAAACTGTCATAATACTTTTGCATTCTTGTCACCTGCCCGCGTTAAGGGGCAGATGCGGCCAAGGAACTGGCCCCGTAACCGGCAGCGGATCATGAATACCCAAAGTCTGGCAAAGCGCGACGTGACGGCCAAGGACATGAAGATTTCGGCGGTTGATGTGGATGTGTTCTACGGCACATCCCACGCCATCAAAAAGGTGAATGTCGACATCCTTGACCGCACAGTGACGGCCTTCATCGGCCCCTCGGGCTGCGGCAAGTCGACGTTCCTGCGCTGCCTGAACCGGATGAACGACACGATCGACATCTGCCGCGTGACCGGCCTGATCCGGCTGGACGGGCAGGATATCTATGACGCCAAGGTCGACCCGGTGCAGCTGCGCGCCAAGGTCGGCATGGTGTTCCAGAAACCGAACCCGTTCCCGAAGTCGATCTATGACAACGTGGCTTACGGCCCGCGTATCCACGGCCTTGCCCGCGGGCGTGAGGAACTGGACGCGGTGGTCGAGGCCAGCCTGCGCAAGGCCGCGCTGTGGGA